>NZ_JBFTSF010000203.1:0-12120 GCF_056399905.1 Cupriavidus sp. 01L46 | reverse complement strand
GGACAACAGATCCCTAATTCAAAGCCGCCGCGTAGACCGAAATTAATGACATCCGTTTGCATTTTGTCTAGCCGTGATTTTCGATTATCATCGGGTCCATTCCTGAACCTATCACTAGCGAGGCAAGGTCATGAGCGACTCRCAGACCCTCCCGGCAGGGACCGGCGCCACCGCCCCCGGATTCGACCGCGATAGCGATACGCCCTGGTCTTGGGATGCGCTCGGCGGGATGCACCCGGGCACGGCCGATCCGTTCTCGGTGCTGAGACCGGCGGCTGGCGAGCGCACAGCGCAAGCTGCTGCCCCCGATCGGACTGACGTGATCGAGCAGATCAAACGCGAGGCCGAGGCGGCGCTGCGCGATCCCGACTACGTGAGCGCCCACGCGGAGGCCAGCACTGGGGCGGCATCGGTTGTACCGGCGCAGATCGCTCGGAACCCGCTGCAGACGCTCGCACGCGAGGCCGACGATGCCCACAGCTTGATGGACATGCTTGCCACCGCCGGCCACATCAACGCCCTGATCGGCTCCCCGCAGCCCCTGGATGACCACCCGCTCTTTGTGATCCCGCCCGCGCCGGACGTGCTCTGGCTCTTCGCGGGGGACATCGTGCCCACCAGGCGCCGTGACGTGGCCGCTCCCCTTACCCGCCGCGAACACCACCTCATCTCGATGGATAGCGCCTACCGCCCTGCACAAGCACAAGCACAAACGCCGGAGCCCGATCATGGCGCTTGATACGCAAGCCCCCGAAAGCGCACTCGACACCGGGCTATCGTCGGTCCTGCGCCAAACCGGTTCGGTCACCGGCGCGCTCGCCGCGGCGGAAGGCCGGGTGCGCCTGCAGCCCGGCTCATTTGACTTCCGTTGGCAGCTATTCCAGTGGCTGTGCGTGGTTGGCGACTGGACGCGCGCGCTCCGGCAACTGCAGGTGGCCACGCGGCTCGCACCCGACTTTGCGCAAACCGCGCATGTCTACCGCGACTTGATCCGCGCGGAGGTGTTCCGGTGCGAGGTCTTCGCAGGCCGGCGCGCGCCCGGCTCCCTGCTGCCGGCCCCGGCCTGGATGTCCGGGCTGCACGTCGCGCTCTTACAAACCCAAACCGGTGAAATCGCCGCCGCCGATGGCAGCCGCAACCGGGCACTGTCGGAGGTCCCGGCCTCGCCCGGCATGCACGACGGTGTGCGCTTCGCGTGGATCACCGACACCGACACGCGCCTGGGCCCGACCTGCGAAATCGTGGCTGCGGGCCGCTACGCCTGGCTGCCTTTTTCCCAGATGCACAAGCTTGAGCTGGCCGAGCCTGCCGGCTTGCTCGATCTGCTGTGGCGCCCGGCCACCGTGACGTTCGCCGACGGTGTGGTCAGCCGTGGCTTCATGCCGGTGCGCTACCCTGACTCTGGGCAGGGTAGCGACGCCATCCGGCTCGCCCGCGAAACCAACTGGGCCGAAGTAGGCGAAACCGGTGTCATCGGATTCGGCCAGAAGACCTGGATGACGGATGCGGGCGATGTGGCCATGCTCGATGTGGCGACCCTCACGCTGGTAAGCGGGCATGGCTGACCACCGCCCACCACGGGTACCAAGCCGCCCGAATACGCAACTGCTGCCGACGCTCTTTGACCGGCTGCGCGACGACGCGCCCCAACGGCAGACCGAAAGCGCAAACGAATACACGGTCACGCGCGCCCAGATGCGCGAGATCATCCAGCGCGATCTCACCTATCTGCTCAATACCACCAACCGCGAGGATGAAATCGATCGCAAGCGCTATCGCGCTGCCGCTGCATCGACGATCAACTACGGGGTACCGCCGGTCGCCGGCAGTTACCTGTCCGAGCGTAAGTGGAACGACATCGTCAACATCGTCAGGCGCGCCATCCTGGACTTCGAGCCCCGGCTCATTCCCGGCTCGCTGGACGTGAAGCCGCTTTTGAAAGAAGACGCGCCGCAGCGCTACAACACCCTGGTGTTCGAGATCAAGGGCCTGATCCATATGGACCCATACCCGATGGCATTCACTGCCCAAAGCTCACTCGACCTGGAAACCAGCCGGATGAGCGTCCAATCGATTCACACCACCTGACGCCATGGATCCGCAACTGCTCGACTATTACAACCGCGAGCTCGTCTACATGCGCGAGCTGGCCGGGGAATTCGCCAATCAGCACCCGAAGGTAGCGAGGCGCCTGGGCATGCATGGCACCGAGGTGGCCGACCCCTATGTGGAACGCCTGATCGAGGCGTTCTGCTTTCTGTCGGCGCGCACCCAGATCAAGCTCGATGCGGAGTTTCCGCGCTTTACGCAGCGGCTGCTGGAGGTGGTCTACCCGAACTACGTGGCGCCGACGCCGTCGATTGCTGTCGCACAGTTCCGCCCCAGCCGGATCGAGGGCGATTTTGCCCGTGGCGTGGAGGTGCCGCGCGGCGCGCAGGTCGATGCCGCGCCGGCGCCGGGCGAGAAGACGGCCTGCCAATTCAGGACCACGCAACCCCTAACGCTGTGGCCGCTCGAAATCACCGAAGCCCGGCTCACTGGCATTCCACCGGACATTCGCGGGCTGGAGCGCTATGTGCCTGCCCACCTGACGGTACAGGGAGCRCTGCGCCTACGCCTGCGCTGCACGCGCGATGCCACCTTCGATCAATTGCCCGGCCTGGACCAGTTGCCAGTCTATCTGCGCGGGGACGACCAAATCGCCTCGCATCTGTTCGAGCTCTTGCACAGCGCCGGCGTCGCCACGCTGATTGGACAACCCGGCGCCATGAGCGAACGCCCCTACGCGGTGGCAGAGGATGCCGTCAGCTATGTGGGCATGGGTCCGGGCGAGGGTGCGCTGCCGTTGCCGTGGAACAACTTCTTTGGGCACAACCTGTTGCATGAGTATTTCGCGTGCCCGCAACGCTTCTACTTCTTCGGTCTCAACAAGCTGGCACAAGGGTTCGGCCAGATCCGCGGCAAGGAAGCCGAGATCGTCGTGTTGCTGTCAACGCCGCCTGGCAATCTGATCAGCCAGGTCGACCGGGACCAGTTCGCGCTCTTTTGCACACCGGTGGTCAATCTGTTCCCGAAACGCACCGATCGCATCGAGATCACACCCGGCCGCACCGACTTCCATCTGGTCGCCGACCGACAGCATCCGCTCGACTATGAAATCTACGCCGTCAAGCAGCTCTCCGGGCAGAAGTCCCAGCACAGTGCCAGCATCGCCTTTCAGCCGCTCTTTGCCACGCTGAACAGTGACGAGGGCAATCACGGCCGCTACTTTTCCCTGCGGCGCGAGCGCCGGCTGATCTCGGAGCAGGCTCGCAAGTACGGCACTCGCACCGCATACGTCGGTACCGAGCTGTTCGTGTCGCTGGTGGACCAGCACGAGGCCCCTTACCCGGACACCTTGCGCTACCTGTCGGTGGAGTCACTGGTCACCAATCGCGACTTGCCCAATCTGGTACCGCGCAATGGCCTGCACGACCTGACCCCGGCGGCATCCATCCCCGTGGACGGAATCGGCCTGATCCGCGCGCCGTCGGCACCTCGGCCACCTTATGCGGACGGCGAAATGGCCTGGCGGCTGATTCGGCTATTGGGCTTCAACTACCTGTCGCTGACCGACCTGGAGCATCGCTCAGGCGGCCAGGGTCTGCGTGACATGCTTCGGCTTTTCGTGGCGAGCGACGATCTGGCGCACCAGGCGCAGATCCAGAGCCTGATCGGCTCGAAGGTGGAGCCGGTCATGCGACGGCTGCCGGGCAACGGCCCTTTGATCTACGGCCGTGGTATCCAGTGCCAGCTTACCGTGGACGAAGGCGGCTTCTCCGGCATCAGCCCATACCTGTTTGGCGTGGTGCTGGAGCATTTCCTGGCGCGTCACGTGTCGGTCAACGTCTTCACGCAGACCGAACTGCACTCGATGCAACGCGGCCTGGTGCATCGTTGGCCCGTGCGCATGGGCGGCCGTAGCGCCGTGTAGCCATGTTCAAAGGACACGACGACAATGCGCCGCCAGCGCTAACGGCCACGGCGCCGCCGGGAAGCTACGCCGGCCAGGCGCCGTGGAAGCTGAGCTTTCTTGGGCTCCTGCGGCATCTGTCCGCCCTGCACCCTGACTTGCCCCCGATCGGGCAAGCCAGCCGGCCGCGCGACGAGCCATTCCGGGCTGGCCAGCAGGCCGCGCTCACCTTCGCGCCCCGCGAGATCGCGCAGGTGCAGCCGCTGCCTGGCCGGCTCAAGGTGCAGTTGTTTGGTCTGGGCATGCTGGGGCCGAATGGGGCACTGCCGATCCACCTGACGGAAATCGTACGGGAGCGCAGTGAAACACACCGGGACAGCACCACCGCCGATTTTCTGGACCTGTTCCACCATCGCGCTTTCACGCAGTTCTACCGTGCCTGGGCAGGCTCGCAAGCCGCAGCGGGCCTCGATCGGCGCGACGACGAGGTGTTCTCCCGCTATATCGGTTGGCTGACGGGCAACGAAGCCGAAGAGATCGCGCACGGTCCCCTACCCCCGCACGCGCGGCTCKCCGCCGGTGCGCATCAGGTGCGCGAAGCACGCAATCCCGATGGCATTGCGGCCACGCTCTCGCACTTCTTCGGGGTATCCGTCAGGCTGGAAGAATATGTGCTGCACTGGATCGCCATCGATCCAGCCGAACACAGCCGCCTGGGGCATCCGGGCGCCCCAAGCGTCATGGGGCAAGGCGCCATGCTTGGCGAGATGGTACCGGACCGGCAGCACAAGTTCCGCCTGGTGATCGGTCCGCTCGGGCTGCAGCAGTACCTGAACTTTACGCCCAACGGCCGGGACCTTCCGACGCTCATTGAATGGGTGCGCGCCTTCGTAGGCTATGAATTCGTTTGGGAAGCCGAGCTGCAGGTGATCCCTGACTCTGCTCCACCCGCCATCCTGGGCTCACAGGAACGCMTGGGCTGGTCTACATGGCTGGGCGAACCGGATCGCAGCCGCGCCATCACCGGCATGGTGTTCGAGCCCGAACACTACGCGACACATTGACCATGAAAGCCAAAACCAAGCCCGTACCGGCGCCAAGACCTGAATTTCCCTTCCCGGARCTGCTGGAACCGGTCTCTMCCGACAGGCCATGCGGCGATGACCTGGAGTACGACCCTGAATTCGTCATACTTCTGGCCAAGGCCGCTCCGAGGGCCGACGCACAGTACGGCGACTTCGTCAGTGAGCCGGAAGCCTGCAACTGGGCCGAGCTGGAGCGCGACTGCCGGCGCCTGCTCTTGCGAACGCGCGACATCCGCATTTTGGTGCTGCTGCTGCGGTGCCGTACTCGGCTAGCCCAGACGGCCGGGCTGAGAGACGGCCTCGATGCGCTGGCGCAACTGCTGACGAAATGGCCGGATGCGATCCATCCGCAGTTGATGGTCGATGGCGAAGCCGATCCTGCCATGCGCGCCAACGCACTGGCCGCACTGGCCGACCCGGAAGGGCTGATGCGGGACGTGCGGGCGTTGACGATCACGGGCAATGCCGCGCTTCGGCTGCAGGTCCGGGACGTCGAGCGTTCGCTCGGTGTGCCACGGCCCGTGGACGCCCCGGCGCCGGAATCGGTGCGCCTGCAATTGCAGGATTTGCGCCAGCAGCACAGCCCCGCCCTCCTCGCAGTGGACGAAGCCGCAGGATATGCCGCTGCCATCGACGGCTGGGCGAAAGCCAACCTCCGGAACGACCGCCCTGACCTGAGCCCGCTGCTCAAGCTACTCGGCACGATGACGGGTAATGTCGCGGCCGCCGCCGCGCCGCGGCCCGATTTGAGCATCGCGGCCTCGACAGGCGACGGTGCCGCAGGTGGTCTTTCCCCTATAGCGACCACCGAGCATGCAGCCGCCGACATGCCGCGGGACCGCGATGCCGCCTTGGCCGGCGTCCGCACCGCTCGTCAATGGTTCGAACTACATGAACCCAGCAGCCCCGTAGCGCTACTGCTCAGGCAAGCCGAGCGGCTGACTGGCAAGCGCTTCGATGAAGTGTTCCAGGCAATCCCCGCCGAGCTGGTGGAGCGCTGGGCGCAGGACAATTCGTGATCTTCCAACCGTTCGGGGAGCGCATCGTCCCATGCATTTTAAGAGGCTGTTTCAAAATGAAGCGAAGCGGTTCTGGCTAGGCGCGCGGCCGCAGACAGTACAAGTGGTACGGCAAGGCCGCGCAACGACGCCAGAATCTTTTTGAAATGGCCTCTAAGTAAGCTCGGAGACACCAGAACGTATTGTCTCGAGCGACTGCCGCGGTCGCCGGCATGGGTAGCGCCACCATCGCTGGCGCGGTCCGCCATCGAGACAAAAAAAGCCCCTGAATCCAGGGGCCATTTTTCAACGTCTTGTGTAGCAGCAACCGCTAGATCAACCAGCGAAGTTCTTGCTGGCGAAGTCCCAGTTCACGACGTTCCAGAATGCCTCGACATACTTCGGGCGGGCATTGCGGTAGTCGATGTAGTAAGCGTGTTCCCACACGTCGCAGGTCAGCAGCGGCTTGGCGTCGGTGGTCAGCGGGGTAGCGGCGTTGGAGGTCGAGACCAGGTCCAGCGAACCGTCGGCCTTCTTCACCAGCCAGGCCCAGCCCGAGCCGAAGGTGCCGACCGCGGTCTTGGTGAATTCTTCCTTGAACTTGTCGAAGGAGCCGAACTTGGCGTTGATGGCATCTGCCAGTGCGCCGGTCGGTTGGCCGCCGCCGTTGGGCTTGAGCGAGTCCCAGTAGAAGGTGTGGTTCCACACCTGGGCGGCGTTGTTGAAGATGCCGCCGGAGGACTTCTTGACGATGTCTTCGAGCGTCGAGTTTTCGAACTCGGTGCCCTTGATCAGGTTGTTCAGGTTGGTGACGTAGGTCTGGTGATGCTTGTCGTGGTGGAACTCCAGGGTCTCCTTGGAGATGTGCGGAGCGAGCGCATCATGAGCGTAAGGCAGCGGGGGGAGAGTATGTTCCATTGTTCTGTCTCTTTCTGTGGGGTTGAAGATCAGGAATTGTCGATTGTAGGGGACTTGCCATACCCGCGCAAACGCGGCAGACAAAGCCCCTTCGACCATATTAGTTTGATCGATATGCAAGCGCTGTCGGCGGCCCGCCGACGCGCGCCGGGCTTAGAGTTCCGCCAGCCGGGGCTGGACGCTGGCGAGGCTGGCATCGGCCACGCCTTCGGCCAGGTGGACTTCGATCACGGCGCCCGCGCGCAGCTCCAACGGCGAGCGCAAGGCGTGTCCGCGCTGGTCCAGTAGCACCGCGTAGCCGCGCTCCAGGGTGCGCTGCGGCGCCAGCACCTCGAGCGTGCCGGCGGCGCGCTGCCAGCGCTGCCCGGCGCGCTCAACCTGGCGCTGCGAGGCATCGCGCAGGCGCAGCGCGGTGCGGCGCAACTCGGCCTGGGCCAGGGCCAGGTCGGGACGGCCGGCAGCCCAGCGCATGGCCAGCACCTGCTGGCGGTGCCGTTGGGCGGCCACGGTATCGCGCAGCGCAGAGCGCAGGTGACGCATGAGGTTGTCGACCTGCAGGCGGCGCTCCTGCAGCTGCGCTTGCGGGCTGCGCAGGCGGCGCGCCAGCCAGTCAAGGTTCTGGGCCCGCCGGTCGAGCTGGCGCTGCATGCACTGGGCCAGCGCGTCGCGCGCGCGGCTGGCTTGCAGCAGCATATGGCTGCGGTCCGGGCTGACCAGCTCGGCGGCGCCGGTGGGCRTGGGCGCGCGCACGTMGGCGACGAAGTCGGCGATGGTGAAATCGGTCTCGTGGCCCACACCGGAAACCACCGGCACGGCGCAGCGCGCAATGGCCTGCGCCACACTCTCCTCATTGAACGACCACAGGTCCTCGATGCTGCCGCCGCCGCGGCACAGGATCAGCACATCGCATTCGTTGCGCTCGCTGGCGGTGTCGATCATGGCGGCGATCTTCGCCGAGGCGCCGGCGCCCTGTACCGGCACCGGGTAAACCACGACGGGCACATGCGGCGCGCGCCGGCGCAGGGTGCTGATCACGTCGCGCAAGGCCGCCGCCTGCAGCGAGGTGATCACGCCGATGGTGCGGGCGTGAACCGGCAGCGGCCGCTTGCGCTCGGGCGCGAACAGCCCGGCCTGCGAGAGCTTTTCCTTCAGGCGCAGGAATGCCTCGTACAGATTGCCAAGGCCGGCGCGGCGCATGCCTTCTACGCCCAGTTGCAACTCGCCGCGCGCCTCATACATGGATACGAGCGCCCGTACCTCGACCGCCTCGCCCTCGCGCGGCGTGAAGTCGACATGCTGGTTGCGCCCGCGGAACATCACGCAGCGAATCTGGGCGCGCGCGTCCTTGAGCGAGAAGTACCAGTGGCCGCTGGCGGCGCGTGTGAAATTTGAGATTTCGCCCCGGACCCAGGTCAGCGGGAAACTACGTTCCAGTACCTGGGCGATCGCGTGGTTCAGCTCTCCGACGGGAATCGCCTCACGCGCCCCGGGAGGGGCCATCGGCTGGGTTTCACGCGAAAAGTTCAACGGTTCTGACATGGCGCACGGCCGGGCAAGCGGCGTGGAATTGACATGTCCACAGCATAACTGGTCTGTCAAGTCTCTTGGAGTGGGGGAGGCAATAACCCCGCAAAGCCGCGTGACTTGACACAAGCCTTTGATTCTTATGCGCTTTCAGCTGTCTTATTTTTTAGGCAATGTAAGCAAACCCCTTATGCGTCAAACACTTACCGGCTGCACCCCAGGCTTGTTCACAAAGTTATCCACAGGAACTCTGGACAACCTTGGCTAGAACGCGCTGCCTGTGGAAAACTATTTCCTGCCCGCCGGAGGTGCCCATCCGGCGGGCAAAAGAGATCGCAAGGCCTCCTTAGCATGGCATGGCAGGGCGATGTCCCGAGCCTGAGCACGGGGACTGGAAAACACCGTGCAAATGGCTATTGCCCATTTTTTAATCAGCATGTATGAAGCGCTGTTCAATCAATGACTTAAGTGGCTTCTCAGATAGTTTTCCACAACCCGTCCACAAGACTGTCCCGGCGGAATGTGGAAAGTGAGAGACATACCGGGATTTTTTCATTCGCGGGGCGTTGGAGGCCCTCGAGAAGCCCATCTGGCGTGCCCTGCACATTATTTAGGCACTATGTATACTCACCTTTCCAATCAATGACTTAGCATTCTTTTCAGGCGTCTGTCCACAAACGGTCCACAGCACTGTCCTGTTTTAATGTGGATAGAGCGGACTCCGGTTTTGCGCGGTTCGCGCGTGCCCGAAGGATGTCCGCGCCACTCGCCGCCTGCCCGCTTTTTAGGCGGCCCACAATTTTTCCTTATCAATCAGTGACTTGACCGCCTTGTCAGCCCTCTGTCCACAATTCATCCACAGCGCTGTCCCTGTTCCATGTGGACATCCCGGCAGTCGCCGCCTCCAGCGCCTCGCGCGCACGATGCGCGGCAGACACACCGCGATGCTGCGTCTTGCCCCGCCCGGTGCTGCGGGTTAGAGTGGCGCCTGATTTTTTCGAACATTTTCGAACATAGCCAGCGCGCGCACGGCCGCGGCGCCTGGCATGAGCACACAAGCCGTTGACTCGGGGTTCCACGTGTTTTCCATCATTCAAGCTGCCGGCTGGCCGATCTGGCCGTTGTTGCTCGCCTCGGTCATCGCCCTGGCGCTGATCGTCGAGCGTTTCCTCAGCCTGAAGCGCAGCAAGGTGCTGCCGCCCAAGCTCTACGACGAARCCCTGTCGGTGGCGCACCAGCGCCGCGCTACGCCGGAGGTGGTCAACACACTGGAGCAGAATTCCCCACTGGGCCGCGTGCTGGCCGCTGGCCTGCGCCATGTGGTGCTGCAGCCGCATACATCCCGCGATGCCGCCAAGGAAGTGGTCGAGGAAGCCGGGCGCGCCGTGGCGCACGAGCTGGAGCGCTACCTGAATGCACTGGGCACGATCGCATCGGTAGCGCCGCTGATGGGCCTGCTGGGCACCGTGATCGGCATGATCGAGATCTTCGGCAGCCAGGGTGGTGCCGGCGCCAGCCCCGAGCAGCTGGCACATGGCATCTCGGTGGCGCTCTATAACACCGCCTTCGGCCTGATCATCGCGATTCCGGCACTGATCTTCTGGCGCTACTTCCGCCGGCGCGTGGACGACTACGTGGCCGAGCTGGAATTCCGCGCCACMGCCTTCCTGGACGCCATCCTGCCGCAGCGCCGCGCCTGATACGCCATGCACTTCCGATCCCGCCAGCGGCGTGAAGAACCGGAGATCAACCTCATCCCGTTGATCGACGTCCTGCTCGTGATCCTGATCTTCCTGATGATCACGACCACGTACTCGCGCTATACCGAGCTGCAGATCCAGCTGCCGACCGCCGACGCCGAAAAGGCGCTGCAGCGCCCCGGCGAGATCGTGGTATCCGTATCCGCCAAGGGCGTCTATTCGATCAACAAGCAGGTCATGGACCAGCAGGACGTGACCAGCCTGGCCCAGCGCCTGCGCGAGGTAGCGGCCCCGGCCGATGGCCAGCCGCCCGTGCTGATCGTCAATGCGGATGCGCAAGCCACGCATCAGTCCGTGATCAACGTCATGGAAGCCGCCCGCCTGGCCGGGCTGCCCCGCCTGACCTTCGCCACGCAGAGCTCGCAGGCGCGCTGAGCGGCCCGGCGCGGGGACGCAATCCCGCGCTTGCGAGCCGCACCTTGCGGCGGGCGCCGCAAGGTGCCCATAATGACTGGGTGGCTCGCCTGCGCTGCCCCGCAATGACGCAATGAAGCGATCATGCCGGCGCGCCGTGCTACCGTCCCCGGCCCCATCCCTGCCCTTTTCAACGCAGCATTACCGCCCAGCCCTGCCTACCACGCCCATGCCCGCTCCCCGCAACGCCCTTGCCGACTTCGTGACCGCCCAGTGGCAGCGCCGCGGCTGGTTCGCCTGGCTGATGCTGCCGCTGTCGTGGGTGTTCGGCCTGGTCAGCGGCTGGCGGCGCCTGGCATACCGGCGCGGCTGGTACCACTCGACGCGCTTGCCGATGCCGGTGGTGGTGGTCGGCAACGTGACCGTGGGCGGCACCGGCAAGACCCCCGCGGTGATCGCGCTGGCCCATGCACTGGCCGAGTCCGGCCTGCGCCCGGGTGTGGTCTCGCGCGGCTATGGCGTCAAGCTCAAGCATCCGCGCCGGGTCAAGCCCACCTCGCAGGCCAAGGACGTGGGCGACGAGCCGCTCTTGATCGCGCGCGCCACCGACGTGCCGGTCTGGGTCTTCCCCGACCGCGCGCTGTGCGCGCAGACCATGCTGGTCTCGCACCCCGGCGTCAACGTGCTGCTGCTCGACGATGGCCTGCAGCACTACAAGCTGCAACGCGACTTCGAGATCGTGATGTTCGATTCGCGCATGGGCGGCAACGGCCTGCTGCTGCCGGCAGGCCCGCTGCGCGAATCGCTCTCGCGGCATCGCGACGCCACCCTGATCAACGACCCGGACTTCCGCCCCAGCCCAGGCCAGCCGGATGTCTACGGCATGCGCCTGGTGCTGGACGACGCCTGGCAACTGGCCGACCCGACCATGGCCAAGCCGCTGTCGGCGTTTGCCGGGCAGCGCGTGCTGGCCGCCGCCGGCATCGGCAACCCCGAGCGCTTCTTCGCCAGCCTGCGCGCAGCCGGCCTCGCGCCGCAGACCATGCCCCTGCCGGACCACTACGACTTCGCCGAAAACCCGTTCGCCGGCGACCCTGCCGCGCAAGCGGCCGATGCGATCCTGATCACCGAGAAGGATGCCGTAAAATGCGAGCGCCTCAGTGACCCGCTGGACCCGCGGATCTGGGTCGTCCCCACCACGCCCGTGATCGACGCGGGCCTGATCGAAAAAATTCGCCGCGCCGTCGCCGCGCATGCCCAGGCCGCTCCCACAGCGCCGGGCGCCGCGACCGCCGCCGGCCACACCAAGGAAACGCAAGATGGACAACCGGCTGCTTGAAATCCTGGTCTGCCCGCTGTGCAAGAGCAAGCTGGAACATGACCGCGCCGCCCAGGAACTGATCTGCCAGGCCGACAAACTGGCCTATCCGATCCGCGATGGCATTCCCATCATGCTGGCCGATGAGGCGCGCCAGACCGTGCCGGGCCGGCTGGTCTCGCCGGAATAAGYGGATCGCACCATGTCGCTG
>NZ_JBFTSF010000202.1:0-12137 GCF_056399905.1 Cupriavidus sp. 01L46 | reverse complement strand
AATCTGACTCGCCTTTCGCCCCAACATGACCGCCAACCCTCCCGATAGCCCCGCTCGCACGCCGCTCGACGCCGCTCCCGACGCCGCCCTGCAGGCGACGCTCGCCGCCGACGTGGCCAGCCTGCGCACGCAGTTCCCCGAGACCCGCGCGCTCTACCGCGAGGTTTGCGCCCTGCTGTTTTTTAGATACGGGGTCACCCCCACCGCCAACAAGCTCTACGGCCTGGTGCGCAAGGGCAGCATGGGCACGCCGACCGAAGTGCTGGCGCAGTTCTGGCAGGATTTGCGCGGCAAGATGCGCGTGACCATCGACCAGCCCGGGCTGCCGGACGCGCTCAAGGTGATCGCGGCCGACGCCGTGCAATCGATCTGGCAGGCCGCCAACGAGGCCGCTAGCGGCGAGCTGGCCGCCTTGCGGGTGGAGGCGCGGCTACAGGCGAGCGAGGCGGAAGCGCAGCGCGACCAGGCGCGGGCCGCGGTGGTGGTGGCCGAGCAGGAAACCGCCGCTGTGCAGGCCGAGCGCGACGCCGTCCAGAGCGCGCGCGCGGCGCTGCAAGGGGAACTGGACGCCGAGCGCCAAGCCCACGCGGCCGCGCAGGCGCGTCACGACGAGAGCAAGCGCCAGGTCGAGGCGCTGGAGCGGCAACTGGGCGAGATGCACACGCAGTTCTCGGCGGACCTGGAGCGCACCCGCGAGCAGGTGGTGGTGGCACAAGAGCGCGCCAGCGCCACCGAGCGCCGCGCGCTGCGTGAAATTGACCAGGAGCGCACGCTGCGGCAGAAGGCCGAGCAGGCGGTCGCGGACCTGCGCACCGAACTGGCGGCCATGCAGGCGAGGGCGCAGGAGGCGGCCGTGGCCGGCGCCGAGGCACGGGCGCGGCTGCAGGCCGAGCGCGACACGCTCAGCCGGCAACTGGCGGCGGCCGAGCAGGCGCTCGAGCGAGCGCAAGTGGCACAAGACGGGCTGCGGGCCGGACTGGATGCGGCGCTGCGGCAGGCCGAGCGCGCACAAGCGGAAGCCACCGCGTCGCGTCGCCTGGCAACGACCAGGCGCCGGGCGCCGGCGACGCGCACCAAGTTCAAGCCCGGGCCGGCCTGACGGGGYGCGTCGGAGGTGTCGGATACCGCACGAGGGGACAAGCCTGTGGACAAGCCACCCGGGGGCAGACAGCCGACGGCCTCTGCGGATTTGATTAAAATTAAAGCGGCGAGGGTGGCCACGTCGTCCTATCTGCGCTGATTCTCACAGCAACCACCACCTGGAACAACTTGAAGTTCAACACTCCCCACCAGACGGCACCACGCGGGATCCGGCGCCGCCCCAAATCCATTCACCTACGCCATGTCGATCGAAATCGAGCGCGCGTAAGCGATTACCTGGATCCGCATCCAGATGGCCCAGCACGGCCTGACCCTGGCCGACCTGCAGGCCGCYGGCTGCCTTACTGAGACCCCGCCGACCCCGTCGCCTAGCGCGGTGCGCTACCGCAACGCGCACGGGCAGGGCTGGGACGGCCGCGGCGCCATGCCGGACTGGCTGCAGCGGGCAATTCACGCCGGGCAGACGGTGGAACATTTCCGCGTCGGTCGGACCGAGTGATTGCGGATGGCTACCGCAATCCCGTCCACGATCCGATMACTGCCATACTCGTCCAAGTTGTCAGTGCATTGCGCTGCAAATCCAGCAAGTAGTCGTCAAGCCGAGCAGAAGGCGGGACGGACGAAGTGACCAGCTATATGCTGCATGAGGCACGTTATGGGCGCCTGATCTGCGCAATGCTCGCTCGGCAGGTGACCGCGGAGCGGTGTGGTATGCGGTACTTGTCGTGTGCTTTATTGAAAAGTATTGCACTGAGTGCTAGACTTTGTCATCTGATTTCTGGCCAGCTACATGAAAAGTCCTGCGCTGCGTGTCTTCAAAACGTCCTGGTTCAGCAAAACGGCAAGCAAGGCTGGAATCGACGATGCTGAATTATGTGAGGCTGCACAGGAACTGATGCTGAGCCAAGGCGATGATCTAGGCGGCGGCGTTTGGAAGAAGCGGCTCAACAAGAACAGGCATCGCTCAATTGTCCTCAACAAGGTCGGCAAGCGATGGATATTTACCTACTTGTTCGCGAAGAAGGACCGGGAGAACATTAGCGATAAGGAACCGGACGGGTTCAAGAAGCTTTCCAAGGATTACGCGGCGGCCTCCGCGTCGCAGATCGCTGGACTGCTCGATCAAGGGGAGCTACTGGAGATTTGCCATGACTGCTAAACGATTCAAGACCGACGCCTTTGAGGCAATCCACAGCGCCGCATCTGGCCTCCTGAAGGCGAAGTCCATCGACAAGAAAACCATGCGCGAGTATGACGACTTGTGCCTGGAAGAACCGCCACACTTCGATGCTAAGGACATCGTTCAGATCCGCAAATCGGTCAAAGTGAGCCAGCCCATTTTTGCTCGCTATCTGAACACAAGTACGTCAACCATTCAGAAATGGGAGAGCGGGCAGAAGCAGCCTAGCGGGATGGCAGCCAGGTTGCTGCAAGTCGTCCAGAAGCATGGTTTGGAAGTGCTTGCTTGAACCCCGACTGCCCGGTCAAAGGCTGACAGCGAAAAGGGCGCCACGGCGCCCCTCGTATATTGGTGTCGCAGTGAGAGACGTGAAGAGGCTCCTGGGTCTACAGGTGGATCAGGTTAGGCTGCCGGAGAATAGAATTTCTGCGCAGCGGACGCAGTGCTCCCCTCCGGACCACATCCGATTAACCCGATCGAGGAATTGGCGCCCTACAACTGGAAACTCTCTGGAGCGGCATCGACTGTGGCGTCGACGTCGTCCTTGCTGGTTGCAGCCTCAGCGACTCGGCATTGAACCGCGGTCGCGCATCGAGGGGTACTCAGTGCGCGGCGCGCGCGCTGATGCGCTGGGCCATCTACCAGTTGCTGGACCTGCTGCCGGACCTGCGCGAGGCCGGGAGGCGCCAGTTGCATGGCACCCTCTCCGCAGACGCTTTGGCACCCAAGCGGTGACAGCCGACACGCCGCTGGACGTGGTGCAGCGCGTGCTCGGCCACGCCTCGCTGCAAACCACCAGTACCTACGTGACCGCGGAGCAGCGGCGCGTGCGCGCCGAGGCCGCCAAGTATCGTGCGACGCCTCGTAGGCTGAATTCAAGCAGCGCCCCTGATCGTACGCCCGGCGCGGCCCAACGGACAGTGCTGTAAAGCTGCCGTCCGTGAGCGTCAGCTCATGGCCGAACCCGGAAGTTCGTCGCGGACCAGCGCTCGATCGCCCCGAATCAGTTCCGAACTTCCGTAGTCGACCCTTTTCGGGCTTAGGCGTGTTCAGTTGCCAGGTGCGATTGTGGTCGATTTCAGATCGGCCAGTTCTGCATCGACTGCCGCCAGCAGTTTCCCTAAACTCCTGGGGACTGGTGCATCGACGAATGCCTGTGCTACTTGAAATGAATCGAGCATTGGCGCGGCGTTACCCAAGCAGGCAAATTGCCCAATAACGTAGTGGCCAAAGTACTGCGATTCCGGGACCTCATTTACGTACCAGCAGCCGCCATACTTCTGGGCAAAGTACCCACCAATGAAGTAGCTCATCCGGGTAAGAAGCCATAGCCTGTCTTCGGCTGCAACCGTCATGGACTGCAGAACGTTGTCCAGAAGCGGCGCAAACTGGCCGGCATGCCGCAGAACTTCGTGTGCGGKACTGATGCCCATCTTTTCAACAAAGTCCACGAGGACTGGCATTATTATAGATTGTCTAAATTCGCTCAACTCTGAACATTGTTCGCTTAACCGATCCCACTGCCTTAGCAAACCTACAGGGAGAGTGACGTCGGCAGGTCACCAAGGCTGTCCGCGTCGGATGCTTGGTCTTGCGCGCTTCCTCCGGTTTCCTGTAGCAGCCACGAAATGAAAATTTGGACGRCGGGGCTGTTGMACTTCTCCTGCAGGCAGACGAAGTAATAGGCTTTGGGCGAGATATAAGTGGCTGGCAACAGCCGCACGAGCCGCCCGGCGGCCAGGTCTTMGCCGGTCACGTATTCTGGCAGCAGGGCCACGCCCATCCCGCCCAGCGCGGCCTGCAAGCCCATGGTCAGCAGCGCGTAGCGAGGGCCGCGCAGCACGCGCGGGGGCATAATGCCGATGATCTGGAAGTAGGCGGTCCAAGCTTCCAGCGCGGCGGTTTGGTGCAGCAGCGGCAGGCGCTGCAGCGCGGCCTCGCCGCTCTCGCCGCTCTGGAGGAGTTCGGGCACGCATACGGGGAACAGGGCTAGCGGCATCACCTTGACGCCGAAGTGGCCTTCGGCAGGACCACCGCAGTACATGATGGCGGCGTCGAGGCGGGAGGCGCGCAAGTCGACGGGGCCGACCTTGGTGGTGACGTTGACCTGGATCTGGGGATGCTGCTTGGCAAAGCGCAGCAGGCGAGGCAGTAGCCAGATATTACCCAACGACACCGGCACCGAGATATCGAGCCGCCCTCCGCGGCCGCGACCCGTCATCACTTCTAGGGTCGCCTCCTCCAGATCGGCGATGACCCGCCGAACCGCGTGCAGGTATTGCTCTCCAGCCTGGGTGGGTGTCACTGAGCCCTTGCGACGTTTCAGCATCGGCAGGCCAAGGTAGTCCTCCAGCTCCGTGAGTTGCTTGCTGACAGCACTCTGGGTCAGGCACAACTCCTCGGCGGCCTCGGTCACGCTGGCGAGGCGTAGCGTGGCTTCGAACGCTACCAGATGGGTGAGGGCGGGCAGGTGCCTGCCGCTGGTGCTTCTCATTTGATGGTTCCTGGGCGGCAATCGGCCATTGCCGCCAATGGTGACGCGAATGATCGGACATCATAGTACAGGGCGCGCGAGACACGTGCCGCGCGCGCCCTGTCGGAAGCGTACTTCCGACATCTTCAGGGCATCAAGCGAACTTGTGCGCGCCCAGCTCCGAGCGGCGAGGCGCGCGTGTAAAGATGCACGTAGAGCTTGCCGGYCAGCAGGTCCTCGCGGTCCTGGCCACGCAGGGTCAGCGAGGTGTCACCGTTCAACTGGCCGCTGCGCGTCAGTACTGCCAGCACCGGGCCCGCTCGCTCGCCGTCTCCCCGCTGCAGGGTAATGGCGATCACGTCGGACGGGGCCGCCCGCTGTGCGCGGGCGGTCACATGCAACTCGCCGCTGAGTAAGTTGTAGCGCAGGCGCACGTCGGCGGTGGCACCATGCCCTTGGGCGATGCGCACGTCGCCGTGCAGCGGGTGCGGCGCGCGGCCGTCCACCAGCGGCGGCGTGCTGAACGGAGCGCGACGTGGCYGTGTGACCTGCTCCCAACCATAGGCCAGCGCCAGCAAGCGCGGCTCGGCAAAGGCGCCGCCCAGCATTTCCATGCCGACCGGCACGCCGTCGCTCGTGAAGCCAGCGGACACGGCGATGGCAGGCAGACCGGTGCTCGCGCTCAGTTGGCAGTTGGCGCCGGTCTGGGCCTCGCCGATGCGTACAGGCTTGCGGCGCAGTGAGGGGTAGACCAGCGCATCCACATTCTGCGCAGCCAGCGCGGCGATCACGGACGCGCGTAGCGTGGCGCGCCTCGCAAGCGCTTGGCGATAGGCCTCGCTGTCGCGTACGGGGGGCTGGTTGCGCAGACGCAGCGGTGCGTCCAGTTGAACGTGCTGTAGCCCGCGATCGAGAATGTCGCTGAGTGAATGCACAGGGGAATTCGGCTCTTGCGCCAAGTAGTCGGCCAGGTCGAACTTGAACTCGTAGGCAATCACGCTGCTGTCTGCCAGCAGTGCGTCTAGGTCGGGCACCGTCACGTCCACCACCTCGGCGCCCTGCGCACGCATTGCGTCCACCGCCTTGCGCACAATTCCGCCAATCTCCTCATCCTCCGGAGCATTTCCGAATAGGCTGCGCAGCACGCCAATGCGGGCACCCTTGAGTGCGTCGACACGCAGGGAGTCGCGGTAGCTGGTGGGAATATGGCCGGCTGAGTTGGCACTGACCGGGTCGGCTGGATCGGCGCCGACTGTGGCGTCTAGCATTACCGCCAAGTCGGTCACAGTACGCGCCAGCGGGCCGGCCACGTCCTGCGTCGATGATAGCGGCATCACGCCAGCGCGGCTGGACAGCCCGGCGGTTACGCGCAGGCCAACTAGATTCTGGTTTGCGGCCGGGATACGGATCGAGCCGCAGGTGTCCGAACCCATGCCGGCCGCGGCGAAGCTGGCGGCCACAGCGGCTGCTGTTCCGCCGCTAGAGCCCCCAGGCACTCGGGTGGTGTCATATGGATTGCGAGTGGCGCCGGTCAACGACGACACCGTGGTGATACCAGCCGCCAGTTCGTGCATGGCGGTCTTGCCGAGGATCACCGCTCCGGCTTCACGCAAGCGGCGAACCTGGTACGCGTCGGCGGCGGGTTGCAKGGTGGCCAACGCCAGCGCGCCGCCGGAGGTCGGCATGTCGGCGGTGTCGAAGTTGTCCTTTATCAGCACCGGAATGCCATGCAGCGGGCCGCGCGGGCCTTTGGTGCGGCGTTCGCGGTCGAGCGCGTCGGCCTGCGCCAGCGCGGCAGGGTTGAGACGCAGGACGGCGTTCAAGCCGGGGCCAGCCTGGTCGTAAGCGGCAATGCGGGCCAAGTAGGCCTGCACTAGGCGGCGCGAGTCTATCTTGCCGGAGGCCTGCGCTGCCTGGAGTTCGTCGATGGAGTGCTCGAAAACGTCGTCGCGCGTGCTGGAGGCCGAGGCGGGCACTTTCGCTATGGCGGCTAGCGATACCGATACGGAAAGGAAGGTCGTGGCAAGGAACAGGCGGCTCAAATGGTTCTTCATTGGCAGGTTCATTGGAAGCTCTTGTGTGTCGGCGGCCAGCATGCAGGACGCCGGAAGACGCTAGCATTCCGGCGTCGATGCGTTTGATGTGTTGCGCGTGGGAGCGGCGCGCAGGAAGCGCTAGCCGTGTGGCGTGGTCGACACCAATATCGACGTCACAAAGCGCCCGGGGAGCTGCGCTGTCGGCGTCCCGTCAACGAGCGTCGGCTGCCCCGCTACCAGTACATGGTGCACGCCCACGCAGGACGCCTGCGGTGTCTCGAAGGTGGCACGGTCCTCGATGCGTGCGGCATCGAAGACGGTGATGTCCGCTACGTTGCCCGCGGCCAGCACGCCGCGCCCCTCGAGCCCGAAGCGCTGCGCCGGGAGGCCGGTCAGCTTGTGCACCGCACGCTCCAGCGGGAACAGGCCGAGGTCGCGCGAATACAACCCGAGCACGCGTGGGAATGTGCCCCACAGGCGAGGATGCGGCGTTTCGTCGTAGGGAATGCCGTCGGAGCCGACCATGGTGTCAGCGTAGCTGAGGATGTCGCGGACGTCGTCCTCGTGCATGATGAAGTAGACCGCACCGCCTGGCACCATGGCATCGGCAGCTTCGCGCCGCGAGCAACCCCATTCCTGTGCCAGGTCCTCCAGGTAGCGTCCCGCCGCTTCTGGATGTGGGCCGGACCAAGTGATAAGGATGCGTTCACACTGCTCCACGCGTTCGGGACGCAGCATGGTGGACGACGCCGCGTAGGGATAGCAGTCCATGCAAAGCGGCATCTGCCGCGACAGTGCGCTGACCTTGGCCAGGGTCTCGCGGCTGCGGCCATGGTTGCGTCTGCCCACCAGCTTGTGATGCGAGATAACCGTCTGCACGCCGAGCGCCTGGCCGATGCGGGCGGTCTCATCGATGGCTTCGCTGACTTTGTCGCTCTCGTCGCGCATATGCGCTACGTAGACGCCGCCGTGTTGCTTGAGTGGCTCGCAGATGCGCACGATCTCCTCCTCCGGTGCCGCTGCTGAAGGCGGATAGAAGGTGCCGGTGGACACGCCAATGGCACCCTCGCGCATGGCACGCGCCACGTCGTCGCGCATGGCAGCRATTTCTTCGTCATTGGCCGCGCGCTGCAAGTCGGCAACATGCCGGGCTCGCAGTGTCGATTGGCCGATCAGCACCGAAACATTGACTGCCGCCGGCTGCTGTGCGAAGGCTTGGCGATAGGCGCCTACCGAATCGAAGCGGTAACCGCCCCGCATCATATTCAGCGGGGCAGGTGGCGTCTCCTCGGTGACCAGCGGGAACAGGCTGATGCCGCAATTGCCGGTGATGACCGTGGTTACGCCCTGCGTGACCTTGGCAGCCATCGCGGGCGAACTGAACACCATCCAGTCGTCGTGAGAGTGGCTATCGATGAAGCCTGGCGCCACTACCAGGCCGGTGGCGTCGATGGTTTCGCGCGCGCCGGTGCCCGACAGGTCGCCAATGGCGGCGATGAGGCCGTCGCGAATGCCGATGTCGGCCGCGCGGCGCGGCGCGCCGGTGCCGTCGATCAGGTCGCCGCCGCGGATTAGCAGGTCAAAGGTCGGCAAGTCGGAGGATTCGGTCATGACGGTCATGGCAAGTGCACTCAATCGATCCGGGCGCCGCTCTTGCGGACCACCTCGGCAGACTTCCTGGTCTCGGATGAGATCAGGGCCTGGAACTGCTGCGGCGTGCCGCCAAGCGGCTCAAACGAGAGCTTGTCGAGTTGGGCGCGGAAGGCCGGCTCCTTGAGGATCTCGTTGACTTCGCGGTTCAGCCGTGCGATCACCTCGGCGGGCGTCCCGGGCGCCGCCACCAGGCCGCTCCAGGCGGTCATTTCGTAGCCCCTCACGCCGGCCTCATCGAGCGTGGGCACCTGCGGGAAATGCGGCGAGCGCTTGAGTGAGGTCACCGCGAGCGCGCGCACCTTGTCAGCCTGCACGCTGGGCCCGATCGAGGGGATGTTGTCGAACATCAGTTGCACATTGTTGCCAAGCAGATCCTGGATGGCGGGCGCGCTGCCCTTATATGGCACGTGGACGATCTGGACGCCGGTCAGGGTCTTGAACAGTTCGCCGCTCAGATGGCCTGTGGTGCCGTTGCCCGCCGAACCCATCGACAGCTCGCCAGGATGCTTGCGCGCATAGGCAATCAGCTCCGGCACTGATTTCACCGGAAGTGTCGGCGTCACCACCAGCAGGTTGACGGTGGTCACCAGCCCGATCAAGGGCACCAGCTTATCTGGGTCGTAGGGCAACTTGCCGTAGAGTGCGCGGTTGGTGGCGAGCGTGGCGTTGTTGCCGTAGGCGATGGTATAGCCGTCGGGCGTGGCGGCGAAGAGCGCTTGCATGCCGATGTTGCCGCTGGCGCCGGGACGGTTCTCGATAACGACGGGCTGCCCCAGCCGCTTGGACAGTTCGTTGCCAAGTAGGCGCGATAGCAAGTCGGGCGATCCGCCCGGCGCGGTAGGTACGATCAGCCGGACGGGCCGCTCGGGCCAGGCGGCATGAGCGGAAGGCATCCACGCCGCTACGGCGAGGACGGCACCCGCAAGGGTGGCGAGGGGATGGCGCGCAAACGAAGTCATCGGGGTATTCCTCCAGGGGATGGGTAGTGCTGGAGCGGCATTCTGTCCGGGCCGGCAAGGCGCCCCTCTTGGGCGCCGTGTCTTGCGGCGTGCCATCTGGTGCCTGCAGTATGGCCGGCGTCGGTCCCGGGCCAAAATGAAATATCGGTGGTGATTTATTCCGTGGCGGAATGTATTGCCGGGCGAGGATGACATCCCGGTGCGCGTACCGCCGGTCTGGGGGCGCCATGCCGACTGGCAGCAGCGGGCGGTCAACGCCGGACAGACCGTGGAACATTTCTGGGTGGGATACACCACGCTTTGTGCTGGCGTGGCTGCGGTGGCCGAGCGCGCGCAAGCGATCACCTGGCTCCGCATCCGGATGGCCCAGGATGGGCTGAGCGTTGGTGGGCCACACGGCATTGACCACTCGATGCGCTTTCGTGATGGCGACCAAATGCTCATCCCCGCCAAGGAGTGGGAGCGCGACCGTGCCAAGTATCTCGGGCTGTCGGGCTTGCCAGCCACCGCTGATACCTTTGTCGAACAGCGACTAGCGACTGGATGAAGGCCTGCGGTCGGAGAAGGGCGCTCGGCTGAACCGTGCGCTCGGCTCGGCCACCGAATCCGAATATCACTATGACTTTGGTGATGACTGGCAGCACCGCGTAATTGTCGAATCGTCTTCCGGAGGGCAAGCGTTCTCGCCAGCCCGGCAAGCCAGCAGAGCCAGCGCCATGTCAGAGTAGCCAGTTGATCGGAGCCGGAGACGTAGAACACGTCCATACATTGGGCGTTCGTTCAATATTCTGTGTTGTTCATGCTTCACGAACACAAAGGAAAGTTGAACGACACATCGGACCCCAGTACAGCAAACCGGCATTCGACAGGACGCTTGGCTAATCGCCCAGTCATTTCCAAATGGCTGACCGGTTCATCGACGTCACCAACATTCACTAGCACCAGCGCGAGCGCGAGCTGTTGCTTGAGCGCTGGGCTCATTTCTCATTGTCGGGTGCAAACTCTGGTGTTGCCAGCCGCGACAGGCAACACCAAGGGCGCATTGGCAGCCGCCGTGCATTACGGCTTTGAGAGCAGCCTGCCGACCATGGCGTTTACTGCGCTCAATTGTGACCCCGATTTCAGCGCGTAATCGGAGCCGGTATAACCGAACCAGTCCCAGCAGCCCTGCGGATTAAAGGGAACCGTAGACGAATTCACCTGCGGGTACAGCACGAGGATGTTGTTCGTGTCCGCCCAGTAGTTGTAGTTTGTCTTCGCGTAAAAATCATTTCCGACAACGGCTTCGGACTGCTTGCACCCATGGAATGCCACGTGGACTTTGCACGTTACCCCCTGAGCGCATGAATTTGGCACATAGACGAAGCCAGTATCCGCCATGCCCGTCGCGGTCGTCGCGAATTCGCGCTGGTTGAACGGCACGATTCTCCCTGACAGGTTCTTCGCCGGCTTGTTCAGCGTGCCGTAGATCTGCTGCAGCAACGCGCCGGCCTGATCGTACTTTTGCTTGCCGACCGCGCAATGACTGATATATGGAGATGCGTTATCCGAGCACACGTTGCCGAACGCTGGCGTGATGAATGCGTGGCCGGCCGGCACGTTGTTCACGTACTGCAGGTTAGACGCAGGAACGCCGGCCTCCTTGAAGAACGACACTGTCGCGTCGACTGCCTGCTGGTACACGACGGTATCCTTGGTTCCGCTAAATACATAGACCCTGGCCTTCTGCAAATTCGATAGGGGGTCGATCTGACCGAGCGACGCAAAACCCGTCGCGGCGGCTACCATCAACGCTGGATTCGGTGGCACGAACGGCACTTGCCCCATGCAGATGGTTGTGTTGAGAATGTTCCCAGCTGCACAATAATACGGCCCACCCGCCACGACGCCTGCACCGACTACCGAGCTCGAGTATGCGACCTGGTACTGGATTGCCATGAAGGCGCCCGATGATAGGCCGGAGACTGAGGTCTGCGATTGGTCACCAGCAAAGGAGGGCAGCGCATCGGCGGCCAACGCCGTATGAGGAAGAGCAGCGAGCGCAAAGGCAGCAATGGTAAGGGTGCGAAGCGATTTCATCATGGTAGCTCCTGTGGCACAACGGTCGAAACAGAAATTGCACTAAAGGACAACACCGACTAAGAACTCTATTGCCCATTGGCACCGGCGAATCGAAAAGGAGGGCGGGACCTCGCATACGCGGTCGTGCTTCAAAATCGCCGTGCTGTGGATCCGCGATGGGGAGCCGACTACGGCTATTGACATCACAACATCACGGCCATATGCAGCGCCTGCATCGTCGAATTCCGACAGGTAATTTTGGCTAATGCACTGCATTTGTGCGCACCGATACCGGGCTGCGACGTTTTAAGGCCCCTACTTGTGCTTGGTCTTGTGTTGTGCAACATTATCGGCGTTTCAAGAGAGTGCCGAGCTTATATTTATGCTTGCGTGCGATATTTGCAACGGTGTCGTCTGATTGTCATGTGAAACACCTATGTATTGGCCGTTAACTTCCATCCGATCCAAGAATTTAAAATAAATAAAATCTGAAATAATTAATTTTTAATTAAGTTTAGAATGCATTAGCAGGCTGCTGAAGTACTCGCCGCACACACGGTATGCTTTCCGCCCGAGCAGGTGAGCACTGCTTGATTTCACAATCCGGAAACTACGCGCCCCGGAATCGAGTTTTTCGGCTGTTGGGCGCCCATTTCCAGCTTTCTTTGCCCGCT
>NZ_JBFTSF010000201.1:0-13685 GCF_056399905.1 Cupriavidus sp. 01L46 | reverse complement strand
ACATGTTTTACTGTGCGAGCACTTTATAACTTGTAAGCTAAAAGACCGAAGTCTTCCGCATCCGCTATCAAGCGCCCACACTTATCGGTTGTTTGTTTGTTAAAGAACTGGCCRCGGTTCGCTTTGCTTACCGCGTCGCTGCGTTTGCTGCAGCAGAGAAACGAGACTATAAAGAACTTTCTACGTTTCGTCAAACACTTTTAATCTTTTGCCGCTTCGGGAAGCTTTGCTATTTCTGCTTTGCCACCCTTGCCGCAAACCCCACAACCCTTGCCCCGTCTGCTTTGCAGCGCGTTGTTCGTGTTGCGAGGGGGCGAATACTAAAGGGTCCAAGCCAGCCTGACAAGCCCTTTTCGGGAAATATTATGAGAGGCTTTTCGATCACCCTTTGTAGCGCACTTTCGGAAGCGGCCCGAATAGGAAAGCAAGACGCGATGCGTGGCGCGCAGGCCGAGCCACCAAGGCCGACCACATCGAGCCACTACTCGGCTATGGCAGCCCGGCAAGCCCTGCCCCAACGGCACGAACAAAAAAATGGCCTGGAGCGCTTGACGCTTCAGGCCATTTTTTGTGCTTCTTTTACTGCTTGCAATAAGTGGTGCGGCTGGCAGGATTCGAACCCACGACCCCTTGGTTCGTAGCCAAGTACTCTATCCAACTGAGCTACAGCCGCACGCGAAGACGGCATTCTAGCGCAGTGAGAGAAAAATGCAAGTCCCTTCTTGCCTGCCGTCCTGGCTACCAGCGATAGCGCGCGCCCAGCGTGCCCCCAGGATTGCGCCCGGCTTTCAGCTTGACCCAGAGCTTGACGCCCCCGTTTGTGCTGCCGTGTGCGCCAAGGTTGACGGAGAGTAGCCCACGCAGCATGTCGGGATCGATGCGGGTGCCATTGATGTTGATCACCTGCTTGCGGTCCTGCCAAAGATCCGCCTCGACAAAGGGGTAGACCCCGCCGACGCCGGTCAGCCGGGTTGGTTGCGTCCGGTAGACCCGCACCACCACCTCCGCGGCACTTGTGTCCGCCGGCTGTCCGGAGAGAAAACCGGTTGCGCTCTTATCCAGGCCGGGCTGGTAGGCGAGTTGCAAGCGCGGCTGTATCGTCAGGCCGCCGCTGCGAGGCAATACGGTATCCAGCGCGAGCGCCATGCTTTGCATCCGGCCGCCGACGAACCCGGTAGCCGAAGTGGCATCGTCCAGCCGCAGGAAGAACTCGGCGTGTCGCGGCCGGCTGGCGGGTTCGGCATAAACCGGATCGCGCAAGGCCGCCGAGAGACCGGGGGCATCGTTGTCCGCGCTGGGTAAAGCCAATGCAGCTGAAGTACCGCCGCCCCAGGAGGACCACTTGCCGATCGACGCAACCAGCGGCGCCTGCATATCGCCACCGCTGGCTGGCGCCACCGGCGACTGGGATTCGCCGGCAAGTTGCGCAACGGAATCGGGTTCTAGCTGGTCCCAGCCGAGACCGGCGCTGCTGCCGGAGGGACGCTCTTCGGCCTGCGCCAAGGAGGGAAGAAGCGAAACAACGGAACAGCGGAAGATCCTGATGACCAACGACCCCATTGACAGGCCTGGCAATCCTGGCGAGCCCGATGCTTCAAAAATGAAACAGAATGGCACTGTCGGCAAGTTGCCGATCGCCCCGGTGCACAACGTCCTGCGCGATACCCGCGAGCTGCTGGGCAGCAGCGGCGAGCTCGAAGCCGGACGCGGCATGATCACCGCCATCCTTGCGCTGGCCCTGGGCGGACTGAGCCTGCTAGGCGTGATCGCCTTCCATTTCCCGCAATACCTGACCACGCCCGAACTACGCCACAAGTATTCGGTCGACGTGCTGCGTCATGTCCTGTTTGCCGCGCTGCTGGTGTCCGGCGGCATGTCGCTGAGCAACCTGGTGCTGGGCCGCAAGCGCAGCCTGAACGCCGCGGCATTCGCACTGGTAGCGCTGGCGGTGGCATTGGGCGGATCACGCGTAGCAGTGGGCGACTTCCCGGACCACACGCCGTACATCGGCCTGGACTGGTTCATCCTCGACCTGCTCGGCTCGACGCTGATCTTCGTCGTGATCGAAAAGATGTTCCCGCTCTATCGCGGGCAGGCCGTATTCCGGCGCGAATGGCAGAYCGATCTGGTGCACTTCGCGGTCAACCACTTCATCGTTGGCCTGATCCTGTTGACGGTCAACTTCCTGATCTTCCGCTTGTTCGGCTGGCTGGTGCGCGACAGCGTGCACGCGTTCGTGGGTGGCATTCCCTTCGTGCTGCAACTGCTGCTGTGCATACTCGCGGCCGACCTGGCGCAGTACTGGACCCACCGCGCGTATCACGAGGTGCCCTTCCTGTGGAAATTCCACGCCGTACACCACAGCACCAAGACCATGGACTGGCTCGCCGGCTCGCGCCAGCACATGCTGGAGCTGGTGTTCACGCGCGTGCTGGTGCTGGCGCCGCTATACGTGCTGGGCTTCAACAAGGGCGTCATCGATGCGTACATCATCATCGTCGGCTTCCAGGCGGTGTTCAACCATGCCAATGTCCACCTGCCGTGGGGCCCGCTGCGCTACCTGGTGGTCACACCGGACTTCCATCACTGGCATCATGCATCGGATGACGAGGCGATCGACAAGAACTACTCGGCGCACTATGCCTTTCTCGACTACCTGTTTGGCACCGCGGTGAAATCCGGCAAGCGTTTCCCAGAAAAATACGGCGTAGTCGGCGACTACATGCCGGACGGCTTCGTGCGCCAGCAGCTATTCCCCTTCCGGCCGATGCCGCCGGCACGCAAGGACGACGAGACATAAGACGGCCCGGCAAGGTGGCATCGACGTACGCTCGCTCGGGATCGAAGCCCTGCAGGCCGGCGATATTCTGCTGCCGGCCGCCGTCCCATCGCGGATGGAGGCGAGACTAAGTGGCGTGCGTGGAGTGCGAGAAATAGGCCACCTTGGGCGACGGTGCCCTGAAAGGGGCCGCTGAAAGGAGCCGGATGCCGCGCGGGTAGCAACCGCATGAAAGCGCGGCACAAAAGAAAAAGGCCGCTGCATAAGCAACGGCCTTTTTCATCGAGTCTTGGTGCCCAGAAGAGGACTCGAACCTCCACAGTGTTGCCACCGCTAGGACCTGAACCTAGTGCGTCTACCAATTTCGCCATCTGGGCTTCGTTTTGCCGCTTTGCGGCGGCGCTGCGAAGAACGACATTATGCAGAACACGGAATCTGCTGTCAACTCCCGACCTGAAATTTCTTTGGCGTCCGYGCTCAAGGCTGAAAACAGACATGCCCCGGCCTGCCATCCAGGTGCAAGGTCGCCGTGGCGGGACGCGTGCTCGCCACCACCTTGCCGGCCCGCAGAACCAGCAGGCGGGTGGCGCGCAGCCGGATCGCCTCGACCGCATCGCGTGCCTGCAGCAGCACCAGGTCGGCCCGGCAGCCCGGCGCGACGCCATAGCCTTCCAGGCCGAGGATGCGCGCCGGCGTTTCGGTGACGGCAGCAAAGCACGCGTGCATGGCGTCCTGCCCGGTCATCTGGGCCACGTGAAGCCCCATATGCGCCACCTCCAGCATGTCGCCCGAGCCCAGGCTGTACCACGGGTCCATCACGCAATCGTGGCCGAACGCCACCGGCACGCCGGCGGCCAGCAGTTCCGGCACACGGGTCATGCCTCGCCGCTTCGGATAGCTATCGTGCCGGCCCTGCAGCGTGATGTTGATCAGCGGGTTGGCGATGGCCGCCACGCCCGACTCCCGAATCAGCGGGATCAGCTTGGAGACGTAGTAGTTGTCCATCGAATGCATCGAGGTCAGGTGCGAGCCCGTCACCCTGCCCTGCAAGCCAAGGCGCACGGCCTGGCAGGCCAGCGTCTCGATATGACGGGACATCGGATCGTCGCTCTCGTCGCAGTGCATGTCCACCCGCAGGCCCCGCTCGCAGGCGAGCTCGCACAGGATGCGCACGGACTCGGCGCCGTCTGCCATGGTTCGCTCGAAATGCGGGATGCCGCCCACCACGTCCACGCCCATGCCGAGTGCCCGCTTGAGATTGTCGAGCGCGCCCGGCGTGCGCAGCACGCCGTCCTGCGGAAAGGCCACCAGTTGCAGGTCAAGGTAAGGCCGGACCTTCTCGCGCACGTGCAGCAGCGCCTCGGTGGCAAGCAGGCGCGGGTCGCACACGTCCACATGCGAACGGATCGCCAGCAGGCCCTTGGCCACCGCCCAGTCGCAATAGGCCAGCGCGCGCTCGACGATGGCGTCCTGCGTCAGCAGCGGCTTGAGCTCGCCCCATAGCGCGATGCCTTCGAGCAACGTGCCGGACTGGTTGATACGCGGCAGGCCATAGGACAGCGTCGAGTCCATGTGGAAATGCGCATCGACAAATGGCGGCGTCACCAGTTGACCCGCGGCATCGACCTCGGTAGCGGCAGGCGCCTTGAGCGCCGGTTCCACCGCCTTGATGCGATCGCCCAGGATGCCGATGTCGATGCCGGTCCGGCCATCGGGGAGCGTGCAGTTGCGCAGGATCAGGTCGAGCATGGTGCGGGCCTTGTCATGATGATTGCTTGCCTGGAATCAGCGTTCACCCTTGCGATAGGGCTTCATCAGCGCCTGCGGGTAGGCGGCGCGGCGTGCCACCAGCACCAGCGCGAGGATCGACAGCACATACGGCAACATCAAGTAAAGCTGGTAAGGCAGCGGCGGCAAGCCGGGYAGGCTGGCGCCGCTTTGCTGCAGGCGCAGCTGCAGCGCGTCGAAGGCGGCGAACAGCAACGCGCCGGCCAGCGCGCGGCCCGGCCGCCACGAAGCAAACACCACCAGCGCCACGCAGATCCAGCCCCGGCCGTTGATCATATTAAAGAAGAATGCGTTGAACGCGGATAGCGTGAGGAACGCGCCGCCCACCGCCATCAGGGCGGAACCCGCCATGATCGCACCGATACGCATCGCGCCCACGCGAATCCCCTGCCCCTCCGCCGCGGCAGGATTCTCGCCGACCATGCGCACGGCCAGCCCGAGCGGAGTCCGGTAGAGCAGCCAGGCCACCACGGGCACCAGCCCCAGCGCCAGCAGCGTCAATGCGGTCTCCTCGCCAAACACCGGGCTCAACATACCGCCGATCAGCGGAATGCCGCCGATCCAGTGCATCGGGGCAAAAGGCGTGATGGTGGGCGGCGTGGCCACCGAGGCAAAGCCGAGCCGGTAGGCATAGTAGGACAGGCTGGTGGMCAGCATGGTCACGCCCAGCCCGGCCACATGCTGGGACAGCGCCAGGCTCACGGTCAGCCAGCCATGCAGCAGCCCGAAGGCCAGCCCGACACCAGCTGCCACCGCCACCCCGCCCCATAGCGGCGCACCGTGATAGACCGCCAGCCAGCCACCGAAAGCGCCAGCCACCATGATGCCTTCGATGCCAAGGTTGAGGACGCCGGCACGCTCGCACAGCAGCACGCCCAGCGTGCCGAAGATCAGCGGCGTGGCCACGCGCAGTACCGCGATCCAGAAGGCCGCCGAGGCCACGATGTCGAGCAGTTCCATCAGGCCACCTTACCCGGGGCATCGAAGCGGATGCGGTAGCGTGCCAGCATGGTCGCCACCAGCATCGCGAGCAGCGCCACCGCCACGATCACATCGGCAATGCTGTTGGGCACGCCCGCCGCGCGGCTCATGCCATCCGCCCCCACCAGCATCCCGGCCACGAACACCGACGCCGCCACCACGCCAAGCGGATGCAGCCCCGCCAGCATGGCGATGACCACGCCCGCATAGCCATAGCCGGGAGAAATATCGAGCGTGAGGTAGCTGGTGCGCCCGGCCACCTCCACCACGCCCGCAAGCCCCGCAAGCCCGCCGGACAACAACGCGGCCCGCATCGTCACGCTGCGCACCGGCATGCCCGCGAAGGCCGCAGCCCGTGCATTGGCGCCTACCGCGCGCATCTGCAGGCCAAACACCGTGAAGCGGTTGACCGCCCACAGAATCACGGCCAGCGCGCTGGCCAGCAACAAACCGCTGTGCACGCGCGAACGCTCAACCAGCTTGGCCAGCTCCAGCTCCGGCACCAGCGCCACCGATTGCGGCCAGCCCATCGCGGTGACGTCTTTCATCGGGCCATCCAGCATCATCGAGACAAACAGCAGCACGATGAAATTGGCCAGCAGGGTCGTGACCACTTCATCCACGCCGAGCCGGGTCTTGAGCCACGCGGCCCCGAGCAATAACATGGCGCCGGCCAGCATGCCCGCCACCACCATCAGGACAAAGAGCAAGCCCATGGGCAGTTGCTGCGCCCAGGGCGCAACCGCGCCATCAACCTGGCCGCCAACCGCCACAGCGGCCAGCGCACCGAGGTAGAGTTGCCCTTCCGCGCCGATATTGAACAGCCGCGCGCGAAAGGCCACCGCCACCGACAAACCCGTCAGGATCAGCGGCGTGGCGCGCGTGAGCGTTTCCGACCACGCAAAGCGCGAGCCAAAGCCGCCTTGCAGCAGCTGCGCATAGGCACGTCCCACCGGTGCGCCGGCCCAGCGCACCAGCAAGGCGCAGATCAGCAGCGTGGCAAGAATGGCGACGATGGGCGCGGCCAGCATGGCCACGCGCGAAACGCCGGTACGGGCTTCAAGCCGCATGGAGGGCCTCCTCCTTGCCCGCTTGCGCGTGCCTGCCACCGCCCGAGCCGGCCATGGCCAGGCCGAGCTCGCCCAACGTCCACGCCGCCGTAGGCCGGGCTTCGGTCAGGTGTCCGGCATGCATCACGGCGATGCGGTCGGCCAGCGCGTGCAGCTCGTCCAGGTCCTCCGAGATCAGCAGTACGGCTGCGCCTTCGCGCGCTGCATCGAGCAGGCGGGCGCGCACATAGGCTACCGCGCCGATATCAAGCCCCCACGTAGGCTGGCTGGCCACCACAAGCAGCGGCGCGCGGCCCTCACCCCGCACCGAGAGCGCCCGGCCCAGGATCAGCTTTTGCATATTGCCGCCCGACATGGTTCGCGCTGGCACCTCGATGCCGGCGGTACGCACATCGAAACGCGCCACCAGATCCCGCGCGAACCGCTGCGCGGCGGTGCGCCGGATGATGCCCCAGCGCGAAAAGCGCGGCTCGCTGAGTTGTTCGCTCGCGGCGTTCTCCCACACGGCGAGATCGCCCACGACGCCGACCGCATGGCGATCCTCCGGCACGCGTGCCACGCCAGCGCCAATCCATGCGCGGGGCTTGGCGGGCATCGGCTTGCCTGCCAAGGTGACACGCCCCTCACTAGCCGCCAGCGTGCCGCTGGCCAGCTCCGCCAACGCGGCCTGCCCGTTGCCGGAGACACCGGCAATGCCGACGATCTCGCCGGCACGCACCTGCAGGCTGACCTCGCGCAGCAGCGCGCGCCCGTCCGCGGCCCGCGCGCCCACGTGCTCCAGCGCAAACACGGGCGCCGCCGCGTTGCCATATGCGCCATCCTCGACACTCGGCCGCGCCGCGCGTTCCGGCATCGCTACCACGCGGCCGACCATCAGCTCTGCCAGTTCGGCCTTGGTGGTCTGCGCCGCGGCGCACTGCGCCACCAGCTTGCCGCCACGCAGTACCGCGATGCGGTCGGAAACACGCAGCACCTCATCAAGCTTGTGGCTGATAAAAATCACAGACAATCCTTCGGCGATCAGTTGCGCCAGCGTGGCGAACAGCGTCTCGGCCTCGTGCGGCGTCAAGACGGCAGTCGGCTCATCGAGAATCAGCACGCGGGCGCCGCGATACAGCGCCTTCACGATCTCCACGCGCTGGCGCTCTCCCACCGACAGCTCGCCAACCCTTGCCTGGGGGCGCACCGCCAGGCCGAAGCGCGCAGCCAGGGCCAGCACCTTGTCACGCGCGGCGCGCCATTCCAGGCGCCATTGCCACAGCGGCTGGGTGCCAAGCATGATGTTGTCTAGCACCGAGAGATTGTCGGCTAGCGTGAAATGCTGGTGCACCATGCCGATGCCGGCTGCCAGCGCCGCGCGCGGCTGGCCGGGCGGCAACGGCCGGCCGTCCACCTCCACCGTGCCGGCGTCTGCCACGTAGTGCCCGAACAGGATGCTGACCAGCGTGCTCTTGCCGGCGCCGTTCTCGCCCAGCAAGGCCAGCACCTCCCCGCGCTGCAACTCCAGCGAGATATCGTCGTTGGCCACAAGCGGGCCGAATCGCTTGGTAATGCCGGCAAGGCGCAGGATAGGTGTGAGCATGGATGACTGGGGATGGCTGGGGATGGCTGGGGATGGCGTTCAAAAGCGTCGACGGTTTGCTCCYCTAGCCCAAACGCGGGCGAGGGGAGCAAACGCAGCCGGGCATTTCAAGTGGCTCTGGCCACCTTACTGCGACGACTTCGGCTCCGTTTCCACCACCTTGACCGCGAACTTGCCATCGAGGATCGCTTTCTCTTTCGCCTTGACCTTGGCCATCACGTCGCCTGGCACCTTGCCGTCGAACGTGCCCAGCGGCGCCAGCTCCGCACCCTTGAACTTCATCAGCGAATACGGGCCGTAGTCCTCGCTCTTGAACTGGCCGGCCTTGACCTTGCCGAGCGCGGCGCCCACGGTGGGCTCCATGTTCCACAGCGCCGAGGCCACCACGGTAGCGGGATACTGCGGCTGCGTGTTGATGACATTGCCGATCGCCAGCTTGCCCTTTTCCTTCGCGGCGTCGGATACGCCAAAGCGTTCGGCGTAGAGCACGTCGGCGCCCTTGTCGATCATGGCGAAGGCCGCTTCCTTGGCCTTGGGCGGATCGAACCACGAGCCGATGAAGCTGACCGTGAACTTCACCTTGGGATTGACCTCGCGCGCGCCTTCCATGAAGGCGTGCATCAGCCGGTTGACCTCGGGGATGGCGTAGCCACCCACCATGCCGATATGGTTGGTCTTGGTCATGCCGCCGGCGATCATGCCGGAGAGGTAGGACGGCTCCTGGATGTAGTTGTCGAACACCGAGAAGTTAGGCGCCTGCGGCTTGCCGGAAGAGCCCATCAGGAACGCGGTCTTGGGATAGTCCTTGGCCACCTTGCGCGCAGCCGCCTCGACGGCGAACGATTCGCCCAGGATCAGCGATGAGCCCTGCTCCGCGTACTGGCGCAGCACGCGCTCATAGTCGGCATTGGACACGCTTTCCGAGAACACATAGTCGATCTCGCCGCGCGCCTTGGCCTCGTTGAGCGCCTTGTGAATGCGCGACACCCATTGCTGCTCGACGGGCACGGTGTATACCGCCGCCACCTTCAGCCTGGCCTGCGCCTGCGCGGCGCCACCGAGTGCGGCCACGCTGGCGGCAGCTGCCGCGAATTTCAACCAAGACCTGCGCTTACCCTCAAAACTCATGGCTCTCTCCCCTTGTTGACGATAACTCCACGGCCAGGCCAGCCGGTTCCAGCCCGCAACCGCGCAGCAAAAGCCGCACCAGGTGGTCGGTGGCCTGCTCATAGTCGCGCTGGCCAAGGTGGCTCACCCCAAGCACGGCGCAAACTTGCGACTCAAAATCGGCATAGGTCTGGGTGGCGGCCCAGATCGTGAAAAACAGATGGTGCGGATCCACGCTGGCCATCTCACCGCGCGCGATCCATTCCCGGATCACGCCGGCCTTGCGCGCCACCAGCGCTCGCAGCGCGCCGCTGAGCACGTCGCGGATCTCAGGCGCACCGTGCAGCAGCTCATTGGCAAACACGCGCGAGGCATCCGGATGGCTGGCCGACAGCCGCATCTTGGCGCGGATGTACTGCTCCAGTGCCACCTGGGGCCGCTGCTCCGCGCCGATGATGTCGGTCTCGGACAGCCACAGCGCGAGCGTATGCGCCAGCACGGCCCGATATAGCGCCTGCTTGGTGCGGAAGTAGTAATGCAGGTTGGACTTCGGCACGCCCGCGCGCGTGGCGATCTCGTTCATGGTCGCGCCGGCGAACCCGGCCCGGGCGAACACGTATTCGGCCGCGCGCAGGATCAGCGCCTCGTTCTCCTGGCGGATGCGCCCCCCCGCCACTTCCCGCGGCGGCGGAAAGCATGGCGGCGGCGCCGTAGCCGGCGCTCCCATTACTTGGTGCCGTAGAGGCGGTCGCCGGCGTCGCCCAGGCCTGGCACGATGTAGCCGTGCTCGTTGAGCTCCTCGTCAATGGCCGCGGTGACAATGGCTACGTCGGGATGCGTTGCCCGCAAGGCCATCAAGCCCTGCCGCGAAGCGATCAGGCACACGTACTTGAGCGTGCTCACGCCGGCTTCCTTCAAGCGGTTGAGCGCGGCGATGGCGGAGTTGCCGGTAGCCAGCATCGGGTCGACCACGATCACCAGCCGCTCATGGATGTCCTCCGGCATCTTGAAGTAGTACTCGATCGGCTCCAGCGTTTCCGGGTCGCGGTACAGGCCGATATGCCCGACCCGCGCTGCCGGCAGCAAGTCCAGCATGCCGTCCAGGAAGCCATTGCCTGCCCGCAGGATCGACACCAGGCACAGCTTCTTGCCTGAGAGCACTGGCGACTGCATGGGTGCGATCGGGGTCTTGATGGCGATGGTCTCCATCGCCAGGTCGCGGGTTGCCTCGTAGGTCAGCAGCTGGCTGATCTCGCGCACCAGCCGGCGGAAATTGTCGGTGGTGGTGTCTTCGCTGCGGACCAGCGTGACCTTGTGCTGCACGAGCGGGTGATCCACCACCATCACGGACGCGGTGACGGGCGGTACGGCGGAGAGGTCGGTCATGATGCGCTCCTGGAGGGCGGTAGCGGATAGGTCTTGCTGGTTGCTGTTTGCTGCGGCGCGGGTCTGGCAAACCCGCTAGAACACCGTGCCGTCGCTGTTGATGGCGAATGGCGGCGGGCCACCTGGCCTGCGCTTGGCGGCAATGCGCCGCCCCGCGGCCCAGGTGCCGCCCTCCAGCACGCGGGCCAGCGGGAACGACTCTGCCGACAGCCCGAGYGCCTCGCGCACCGACGCGGCCACGAGGTCGAGTCCCGTCACCGTGAGCGCGCGCCATTCCACGATAACCGCCTCATCCACCGTGTGCGCCACGGCGGTGAAACCAGGGTCGCGCGGCACCATCAGCTCGAAATCGAACAGCAGCCCGCCGTTGCGGTATTCGGGCAAGCCAGTCAGGACCTCCAGCCCGGTCACGGTCAGGCCGGCATCTTCCAGCGGTTCCAGCAGCGAGTAGGTGAGCCACTGGGTCAGCTTGTGAAAAGGCACCAGGCCATCAGTGCAGGCTCGGTGGTGCCAGCAGTCGCCCAGCGACACGCCTTCCAGGCTGATGCGCCCTGGCCATACCGGCCCCAGCGCCACCAGCAGCGTGGTGAGCACGAAGCCGGCCTCGATCTGCCCAGCGCTGGCATGGGCCTTGAGGTAGTCGAACAGGTTGCCCAGCCGCGCCGGCGAACCAAAGACCGCTGGCGTGGCCTGCGCCACCTCGCCGAGACGGCGCAACAGCCCGGCACGTCCATCCAGGCCCACCAGCGGGTTGTGCTGGGCCACCTGGAATGCGGTTGCGATGGAGGACGCATCGATACGCATCAGGCGCTCGGCATCGGAGCGCAGCGGCTGGCCCKGCTGGGCAGAAAAGCCGCCGCGCGCGAACAGGTCGAAGCTGGCCACGCCAAGCCCTTCGGAGCGCGTCAGCAACAGGTCGCTGGCGGGATCGCGATAGCGCCAGTCCGGGCCTGCGCCGGCATCCAGCAATACGCTGGGGATCACCAGGTCGATGCCGATGCGGGCGCGTTCCTCGCGGTCGGCCTCGCCGGAGAGCCCGCCGCGTTCGCACAGGATCTGCCATCGGTCCAGCTTCTCGCCAGGGCCGCCGCTCTCGAAATGACGCCAGCGGCTGTGATACGGCACGTTGAGGTCGGGATAGCGCTGGCGGATGGTGGCCGCCACGTAATCGGCCACTGCCGGGATCCGCTCCGGATGCCAGGTAAACAGCTTGGACGCGCCGGCTGCCACATGATCCGTCACGGCAGCGCAGCGGGTGCGTACCGCGTGGCCGGTGAGCAATGCGGCGGCCGGATGGCCGGGCGGCACGGGACTGGCCCAGCCACCGGCATCATCCTCGCCGTTGGTGAAGGGATTCGCGGCGCCGCGGACGCCACCCGCTTCGGGTATCTCGTTCATTCGTGCAGTCCTCTGCCCTTGGCCAGCGCGAGTTCTTCCGCGTCGGGCGGGGTATAGCTCGTGAAGTAGCCAGCCGCCACCTTGGCGTCAATTTCCACGCGGGCATCGGCCGGGATCAGTGCATCGGGAATCGCAACCTGCTCAACCACCTCGATACCCTGAGCGGTCAGCGCCCCGTGCTTCATATTGCTCATCGAAGCCCAGCGGTCGATACGCTTGATGCCGAGCCAATGGAACACATCGGGCATGAGCTCCTGGAAGCGCATGTCCTGCACGCCGGCGATACATTCCGTGCGTGCGAAATAAGTCTCGGCCCGGTCGCCGCCAACCTGGCGCTTGCGGGCGTTGTAGACCAGGAACTTGGTTACCTCGCCCAGTGCCCGGCCTTCCTTCCGGTTATAGACCACCAGCCCGACACCGCCCTGCTGCGCCATCTCGATGCACACCTCGATGCCGTGGGCCAGGTACGGCCGGCAGGTACATATGTCGGAGCCGAACACGTCCGAGCCGTTGCACTCGTCATGCACGCGGCAGGCCACCTTGGTCTCGGGCTTGCCAAGCTGGCTGACATCGCCGAAGAAGTACAGGGTCATGCCGCCGATCGGCGGCAAGAACACTTTCAGGTCGGGGCGCGTGACCAGTTCCGGAAACATGCCGCTGGTCTGCTCGAACAGGCTGCGGCGCAGCATGCTTTCCTTGATCCCGAAGCGGCGCGCCAGCCCCGGCAGGTACCAGACCGGATCGATCGCGGCTTTGGTGACCCGCACGTCGCCATTGGCATGAAGGATCTGCCCGTCTGGCGTGAGCCGGCCCGCCGCGATGGCGCCCATCAGTTCGGGCATGTTGATGTGGGCGCGCGTAATGGCGATCGAGGGACGGATATCGATGCCCGCGGCGATCCGGTCGCCGAAGGCGCTGGAAACCAGGTGACCCCAGGGATCCATCGAGACGATCTTGTCCGGGTCGCTCCACTGCGGGTGGGGCCCGATGGCGTCAGCCGGCGAAGTATCGGTGAGATCGGCGCGGTGGTCTCGCTGCAGCTTGCCGGACGCGACTGCCAGCGCGCGGTAGACCGCGTAAGCGCCGGAATGGGTGCCGATCACATTGCGCTGAGCCGGATTGGTCAGGCTCGCGATCACGGGGCCGCGCTCCGCTGCCGTGGCGGCCCCCCAGTGGATTGGCTCGGCCGGCTTGTCGCGGCGCGCGTGCGAGGTCAGGACAATATGATCGGACATGGCAGCCTCGGAACGTGAATCCTGACCAAACGGTCAGGTTTACGATTCCATAGTAGGCAACCTTCGTGCCATATCCCAATGCTCGTTTTTACCCTGTGTTGCACACCGCACGATACCGCTTGCGCACCGTGCCGGTGCGCCAGCGCCGCAGCCAGCGCTGGCCTGGTGCATAGGCACCATGTAAAAGCGGCACCGGGCCGCTGGGGCCGGGTGCCGCTGGATGTGCCTTCGGATAAACCGGAAGCGCTATCGGGACTATCGGGGCTATCGGGGCTATCGGTCGGTCAGGTTGACCGTGACTGCCCCGCCGGCTGCCGCTGGACGGTTGACCGTGACTGCCCCGCCGGCTGCCGCTGGAC
>NZ_JBFTSF010000200.1:0-13140 GCF_056399905.1 Cupriavidus sp. 01L46 | reverse complement strand
ACGCTGACTAGGCTGGCAGATCATGCGCGTTTTTACCGGCTCGCTGGCCACCGAGACCAACACCTTCGCCCCGCTGCCGACCGCGCTCGATGCCTTCGTCGACCGCGGCTACTTTCCCGCAGGCACGCACCCGCCGGAGATGACCATGTTCAGCGGCCCGCTGTGGGCCGCGCGCGAACGCGGCCGCGCGCGCGGCTGGGTGGTGATCGAGGGCATGGCCGCGGGCGCGCAGCCCGGCGGCGTCACCACGCGCCAGGCCTATGAGGTGCTGCGCGATKAGCTGCTCGGCGACCTGCGCCGAGCGCTCCCCGTCGACATGGTGGTGCTGGGCCTGCACGGCGCCATGGTGGCCGATGGCTATGCGGACTGCGAGGGCGACCTGCTCACCCGCGTGCGCGCGCTGGTTGGCCCCGGCGTGGTGATCGGCGCCGAGCTGGACCCACACTGCCACCTGTCGGATGACATGGTGGCGCACGCCGACATCCTGGTGGCCTACAAGGAATATCCGCACACCGATATCCGCGAGCGGGCGCTGGAGCTGGTGGACCTATGCGCGGCGCAGGTGGCGGGACACATCGCCCCCGTAGCGGCGGTGGCCGACTGCGGGATGGTCGTCACCATCCGGACCAACCAGGAGCCGGCACGCAGCTACATCGACCGGCTGATCGCACTGGAAGGACGCGACGGCATCCTCTCGGTCTCCGTGGCACATGGCTTCCCGTGGGGCGACGTGCCCGACATGGGCACCAAGCTGCTGGTGTACGCGGATGGCGATGGCGCTGCCGCGCGCCGGCTCGCGCGGCGCCTGGCCGACGAGCTGATCCGCATGCGCGAGACCCTGACACCCGCTTACCCTGGCCCGGATGCGGCCATCGACCAGGCGCTGGCATTGGCCATGGAGCCGGGCGGCGCGCCCGTGGTCATTGCGGATGCGGCCGACAACCCCGGCGGCGGCGCGGCGGGCGATGCCACGTTCCTGCGAGCCCATCGACCTGGCTTGCACCGTGAAGGCGCTGGTCCCGGACATGATCATGACGGGGCTGTCGGGCGCGCCGGCGGCGGTGGGCAACGCAGCGCTGGTTGTGGCGGATGGCATCGAGATCGTGCTGATCACGCGGCGCGCGCAGGCGCTGGACACCGATGTCTTCACGCAGCTCGGCTGCCGTCTGCCCGAAAAGACACTGATCGTCGTCAAGTCCGCGCAGCACTTCCACACCGCGTTCTCGCGGATTGCGCGCCATGTCATCTATGCGGACGCGCCAGGCTCGGTCTCGCTCGATTTGCGATCCCTGCCCTATCGGCACATTCGCCGGCCCAAGTGGCCGATCGATGCCTGAACCAAAAAGGCGGCGCACGCGCCCAGACGCGCGTGCGCCGCCTTCACGGCATCAAGCCTCCATCAGCCGCCATCAAGCCTTATTCGCGCTTTCTTCGCGCTTTCTTCAAGCTTTCTTCACCCACGCACTGCACCAGCCCTTGGTCGCGACCTGCTTGCCGGCGAACAGCGGGCAGCCGCCGCTTGCATCCGTCGCCTTGCCCTGGAAGAGCTGGCAGTTGCCGCAATGCTGGCTGGCGTCATGCTTCGGATACTTGGCCTTGTCCACCTTGGACGAATCCGCCTTGTAGCCAAGGCCGACCGCCTGCGGGTCCTTTTCATCCACCATCGGGCCGCTTCCCTGCGCCCGGGCCGGCAGGGAAACGCCCAGCGCGCCGGCCGCCGCGATGATCGGAATGCCTTTCAAGAAATGACGACGAGTTGACATCTTTAATCCTCTTTTTTCTGTGGGGGGACAAACCGGACAGGGCCGCGCCTCGTGCAGCCACGCAAGCACTGTCCGTCAATCATCGACGCGCCCATGACGGCGCGCGCCGGATACCAGCCCGGAAGCAGGCCACGCCCCAGCAAGAAACCAAGTGTCAGGCACGTCGATTCAAAGTGCGCGCAGCCGGCACCCGGAGCCGCCATCGTGGGCGGCTCCAGGCTTGTATCCCGATTGAGTTTAGACGACGTCGATTGCGTTGACGTTGCGCGTAGTCATGGAATGTGAGCGATCCATGCCCTGCGCGCGCCCGGAATCCGGCCGCCGGATCGCATGAGGCCGGATCAGGCAGGGCAATCGGGCTGGGCAAAACGTCTTAGCGGCGTCCACCCCGTCCACCCATATCCACAATCGCCCCATTTGGAGCGACCAGGTAGTAGTCCGCGCCGATGCCGACCCAGTGGTGGCCCTTCGATGGCTTCGGCAGTTCGTGCGAGCGCCAGTCATCCACCACATATTGGCGATCGCGGTACTCCGCGGGGAGCCTGTCGCCCTTATGCCACTGGCCCGGCCCGCTACGCGCGTTGTCACGGTCGTCGCCCGCCCGCTCACGGGCATCCCGGGATGGCTGGCCCTGGTACTGGTACTGGTAGCCACGGTCAGGGCCGCGGTCCGGCTGCGCAAAACTCGGGGCCGAGACCAGGAACCCKCCGGCGAGCATCACGCCCAACAGCAGTTTGCTTCTCACGGTTTTCGTCATCAGGCACTCCTTTTTATTAGCCGCTGTAGCCGCGCTGGCCGCGGTGGCCGCGGTGGCCCTTGGCAGGACAACGTCAACAAGGCCAGAAGCACGAGCGTCCACGTGAACGGCTTGTCGCCATGGACTGGCTCGCGGCTTCGATGCCCGGCTTAAGGATAGTGGCTGCGGCGCAGAATGCAGCCGAGAAGCGCCGGATCAGGCGCGCATCGTGTCTGCGCGGAGAAGAATTGAAACGCGGAGGGAGACTGGCAGGAACACGGTGGCGGTAAATGCCCGCCATCCGCGTCAGAATGACAACCCGATTTGACCAGGATGCGGCACGCAAGCCGCGCCCGCATCACAAGCCATGTGCCGCCGGCGATCAGGCGTGCGCGCCCCGCAGCATGCCGGCAAAGCGGTGTTGCCCAGGGGCGTCGTCGCCAGGGGTGGCTTCCAGCTTGAACTCGCCCACCGCGTTCTGCAGCTGGTGCGCCTGTTCCGCCAGGGCAGACGAGGCGGCGGCGGCTTGTTCCACCAGCGCGGCGTTCTGCTGCGTGACCGCATCCATTTGCATCACGGCTTGATTGACCTGCTCGATGCCGCCGCTCTGCTGCGCCGATGCCACCGAAATCTCGCCCAGGATGGTGGTGACCTGGCTGGACGCCGTCACGATCTCGCGCATGGTCTGGCCGGCATGCTCCACCCGCGCGGAGCCGTTGCGCACCTGCTCAACCGAATCGCCGATCAGGCCGCGGATTTCCTTGGCCGCCGCGGCGCTGCGCTGCGCCAGCGTGCGCACCTCGCCGGCCACCACGGCAAAGCCACGCCCTTGCTCGCCCGCGCGCGCGGCTTCCACGGCAGCGTTGAGCGCCAGGATATTGGTCTGGAACGCAATGCCCTCGATCACGTCGATGATGTCGACGACCTTCTTGGAGCTGGCGCTGATCGCCTGCATGGTTTCCACCACCTCGCCCACCACGGTGCCGCCGCGCTGCGCAATATGCGAGGCGTTGGCTGCCAGTTCATTGGCCGCGTGCGCGCGCTCGGTATTCTGCCTGACCATGGCGGTCAGCTCGCCCATGCTCGATGCGGTTTCCTGCAGCGCCGAGGCCTGCTCCTCCGTGCGCTGCGAGAGGTCGGCATTGCCGGCGGCGATCTGCTTGGAGGCGTCGGTGATGGAATCGGTCGATTCCTTGATGCGGGTCACCAGGTCGGTGAGCATGTCCTCCATCTCGCCCATGCCGGCCAGCAAGCGGCCGAACTCGCCCTTGCGCTCGGTCTCGAATTCCTTGCTGAGATCGCCGGAGGCCACGGTCTCGGCGATATAGACGGCCTCGCCTAGCGGCTCGGCGATACTGCGCGCAATGCCGTAGGTAAAGGCGGCACCCACCAGAAGCGCGACAAACCATAGGGTAAACATCAGGGTGCGCGCGCCGTCGATGGCCTGTTGCGCGCCGCCGCCGCTCGCACCAGGCAGGCGGTCCAGCCCGGCCGCGATTGCCGCGGCCATCAAGAGCAAAACCACCGCGAATCCCACGCCAAGGCGCGTACGGGTGGTCAGGTTGGCAAATGACATCATTGCTGCATCTCCCCTTTTATGTGGACTACGCCTGCTTCGTCGCCTGGATAACGGCGATGCGCGCAGAAACTTTAGGAGAAATCCAGGATGCTTCTCACGGCTCCGTCCGCAAGGCCCGCTCAGCCGGGGAGATGGCCCGGCGCCGCCCCGTCGCCCGCGCGGCTGCCCGCGGGGAAATGCACGCCGGCGCGCTGGGCCGCCCGGACGATGTGATCCGACATGGCGCGCTGGGCCAGGCTGGCGTCGCCCGCGGCCAAGGCGTCGATGATGGCGCAATGCTCGGTGTAGGTGGCATGGCGGCTGCCGCGCTGGTAGAACGGCAAGCGCTGGCTTTCCTGCATGACGTCGGTGCTGTTGCGCAGGATATCGGCGATGGCGCGGTTGCCGGCGATCGCGATGATGCRCATATGAAAATCAAAGTCCAGCCGGGCGGCCTGCGTGAAGTCGGACGCGTCGATGCAGCCCCGCATGGCCTCGGTGTTCTCGCGCAGGGCATCGATGTCTTCGGCCAGCAGCGCCGCCGCGGCCAGCCCCACGGTGAAGCCCTCCAGCGCGAAGCGCAGCTGGTAGATATCGGTCAGCGAATGCGATTTGGAAAAACGCCATGGCGGCGTCGTGCCGTCGCCGGCGTCGGCGGCCACGTACACGCCCTTGCCGGGGCGCGAGACCACCAGCCCGAGCCCCTGCAGCGTGGACAACGCCTCACGCAGCGAGGTGCGGCTGATGCCGAGCTGCTCCGACAGGTCGCGCTGCGAGGGCAACAGCGATCCGGCCGGATACTTGCCGCCCTCGATCCACTCGCGGATCAGGTTCGCGGCGTTGGCGGAGATGGCGGTAGCTGTGACCATTGGGTGCGATGAAGTCCTGCGCAGGATCGTGAAAGATGAGCGGCCGGCGCTTGCCGCCGGATCGCCGGCAAATTGTACTCGACGGCCTGCCCGGGGCACGCCCCGGGCAGCGCTGTCGCGTACCTGCCTGGCTTACTTGTTCACCAGCCGCGCCGGCACCGTATAGGTCAGCGCCGCGCCGCAAAGCAGCACGCCAGCCAGCACGAACATGGCCAGGTTGGTGCTCTGCGTCGCGTCCTTGATCAGGCCGATCATGTACGGGCTGACAAAGCCCGCCAGGTTGGCGAACGAGTTGATCATGGCGATGCCGGCAGCGGCGCCCGCGCCGGACAGCAGCGCGGTCGGCAGGCTCCAGAACAACGGCGACGTGGCCAGGCTGCCGCCCGCCGCCAGCGCCAGCGCGGCGAGCGAAAGCACCACGTTGTCGCTGAAGATCGCGCTCAGCGCCAGGCCGGCGGCGCCGCAGCAAAACGGCACGATCAGGTGCCAGCGGCGTTCGCGCATGCGGTCGGAGCTGCGGCTGACCAGGATCATCGAACACACCGCGACGGAAAACGGGATGGCCGTCAGCAGGCCGATATTCAGCGCGCCGCTCACGCCGGCCTGCCGGATCAGGGACGGCAGCCAGAACGTCAGCCCGTACTGGCCCATCACCGTGCAAAAGCAGATGCAGGCCATCTTGATGATGCGGCGGTCCGAGAACAGCTGCCGCATGCTCATGTGCCCGGCTTTGGTGGCGTTCTCGTTGGCGATGTTGCGCTCCAGCAGGTCTTTTTCGCCCTGCGTCAGCCATCGCGCCGAGCGGATGTTGTTGTCCAGGTAGGCCAGCACGGCAACGCCGACCAGCAGCGAAGGCAGCGCTTCGATCAGGAACATCCATTGCCAGCCGCGCAACCCCGCCACGCCCTGCATGGACTCCATGATGAAGCCGGAGAGCGGGCCGCCGAAGATGCCCGACACCGGGATCGCGCACATGAACAGCGCCACCATGCGCGCGCGGCGGTGCGACGGGAACCAGTAGGTCAGGTACAGGATCATGCCGGGGTAAAAGCCCGCCTCGGCCGCGCCAAGCAGGAAGCGCAGCACGTAGAACTGCGTGGTGGTCTGCACAAACACCATCGCCGCCGAAATCACGCTCCACATGATCATGATGCGCGAGATGGTCGCCTTGGCGCCGATGCGGTGCATCAGCACATTGCTCGGCACTTCAAAGAAGAAGTAACCGATGAAGAACAGGCCAGCGCCCAGCCCGTAGGCGGACTCGCTGAACCGCAGGTCGCCAAGCATATGCAGCTTGGCAAACCCCACGTTGACGCGGTCCAGGTAGGCCACGACATAACAGAGCATCAGGAACGGCAGCAGGCGCCACGCAACCTTGCGGTAGACGGCGTTTTCCTGCGCCGCCGCCGCGTGGGCGKCGGCGGGCTCGGGGGCTAGCGATGGGGCGGTGGTCAGGGACACAGCGGTTTCCTCCTCGGGTGGCTCGGCTTGTTATTTCAACTGGTATTACCAGTCTGCTTTCTTAGAGATGGCGAAGGATACGTCCCGGCGTTTGCTTGGGAAAGCGGCGTAAACCCTGTGATATTGGCGCCTTGACGCCAATCATGAGCAACCGGATACTAGCACTACTGGTATTACCAGTTGATCCACAGGGGTTGGACAAGCGCCTTCCCCGGCCACTCCTTACCCACGACAAGAGGAAAAACGTGTCTGCTCCCGACGAGACGGCGATCCAGCCCCCACTGCCATCCCAACCGCCGGTGCGCCTGCAGGTGGAGCCACTGACCGTAGCCGCATTCGCCCCGTTTGGCGATGTCATTGAAAGCGAGGGGCGCGCGCCGATGGTGATCAATGGCGGYATGACGCTGCGCTATGACGACCTTGCCGGCGTCGACGTCGACGCGCAGGGAGGCCGGGCGCTGATCAGCTTCTTCGACGCGCAGCCTTATGCGCTACCGCTCGGGATCCGCGCCATGGAGCGGCACCCGCTGGGCAGCCAGGCCTTCGTGCCCCTGGACGAAGCCGCTTTCCTCGTGGTCGTGGCGCCCGTTGGCGACCAGATCGACGAATCGGCCATCCGCGTGTTTGTCACCAACGGCAGGCAAGGCGTGAACTACAAGCGCGGCGCCTGGCATCACTCGCTGATCGTCACGCAAGGCGCGGCGCGCTTCCTGGTGGTGGACCRCGGCGGCGAGGGCCACAACTGCGACGTCACCGAGCTGCGCGGCAACTACCAGGTAGCGGGGTAAAGGCGCTGTCGCCTGCCGCGAGTGGGGTGCAGGACTGCACCGGCCTGATCCCGCCCCTCGCCCGCTGCCTGCGATTGGCGCAGCGGATCAAACTGGCGGCCTCGCAGCGCCCTCAGTCCACCGTGATCTGGCGCTTGCGAATCACGCCGGCCCAGCGCGCGCTGTCCTGCTCAATCGTGGTGGCCAGTTCCTGCGGCGTGCCGCCGCTGGGATCCATGCCAAGCGTGGCCAGCTTCTCCTTGAGCGCCGGGTTCGCCAGTACTTCAAGCACCTGATGATTGATGCGGGCGATCACCTCCCTGGGCGTGCCTGCCGGCGCCATCAGCGCATACCAGGAGACCGCCTCKAACCTGGGAAAGCCCTGCTCGGCAATGGTGGGCACGTCGGGCATCACCGCCAGGCGTTTCTGGCTGGCCACGCCGAGCGCATGGAGCTTGCCTGCCTTGACGTAGGGCAACGCCGACGAGACCTGCGCGAACATCATGGTCACCTGGCCCCCGACCAGATCGGTCATGGCCGGGCTCACGCCCTTGTAGGGAATGTGGTTGAGCTTGACCTTGGCGTCCAGCTGCAGCAATTCGCCCGCCAGGTGCGCCTGGCTGCCGGCCCCGGGCGAGGCAAAGGTCAGCTCTCCCGGTTTTTGCGCCGCCAGCTTGAGGAGATCCGCGAGGGAGGCGGCGGGAACGCTGGCGCCGACCACCAGCACGTTCTGCGCCGTCGCCAGCATCGTCACCGGCACCAGGTCCTGCGCCTTGTACGGCAGGCTGCGGAACAGCGAAGGATTGACGGCGATATTGCCCACCGGCACCACCGCCAGCGTATAGCCGTCCGGCGCGGCCTTGGCCGCCTGCTCCACGCCGATGGTGCCGGCCGCGCCCGCCTTGTTCTCCACCAATACGCTTTGGCCCCACGCCTTGGACAGCCCCTCGCCCACGACCCTGCCGAGCACGTCGGCGGGCCCGCCCGCGGGGAACGGCACGATCAGCCGCACGGGCTTGGACGGATAGGCCTGGGCGCTGGCCAGCATCGGCAGCCCGGCGGCCAGCAAGGTCATCAGGAAACGCTTCATCGACAATTCTCCACGTCAGTCGGACTATCAGGAAATCACAAAAACGGGCTCCMGGCATGGTCAGGCCGCGCGCAAGCCGCGCTCGCTGCCGTGGCGGTCATGGACGGTGCGCCCTGGCGTCAAAGGTGCCGGTCAGCGCAAAGCCCGCATGGTCGGCTTCGCTGGCGTAGCGCGCCAGCACGTCATAGTCCTGCGCGGCGACGCAAGCAAAGCGCGCCAGCCGCAGTTGCGCGAGCCAGCCCGCGCAAGCCGGGTCGCGATGCAGGTCCAGCAGCACGGCGCGCACGCGCGCCACGGCGGCGTCGCCGGCCTGCGGCGCGGCCACCAGCGGCGGGATCGGAGACGCCGGCGTCACCGCCACGCTGCGCACCTTCGCCATCAGCTCAGGGACATGCATGCGCAGCAGGTCCAGCACATAGCTGTCGACCACGCCAACCTCGGCATCGCCGCCGATCACCGCGTCGATCACCTGGCGTGGCGTGGGGGTTGGCGCCGCCGTTGGCCGGAACAGCGTGGCGGCGCCGGCGGCAGCCTTTGCCATCAGGTAGTGCCGCGGCGCGTTGAAGCCGGAATTCGATTCCGGCAACATGCAAGCCAGCCGGCCACCAAAGGCCGGCTCCAGCGTGGCGAACGCCGCATCGGCGCGCACGATGAACTCGGTGAAGTACTCTGGCCGGTCCCCATAGCGCGGCAGCGATGGCACCGGCGCGGCCAGCAGGCGATGCCGGCTTCCCGCGCTGACAAACGGGAACCCGCACATGAAGACGCAGCCGCAGTCCGGCCGCGCCCACAGCGCGCTGACCGGCGCCGGCGCGGCATGCTCGACATAGGTCCACGCCACGCCGGCCCGCTCGCCCACGTAGGCAAACAGCGCACGCCACGCCTGGGCCACCGGCGCGGCCACCGCATACATGCGCGCGTTGGCGATCATGCGTAGACGAGCTGCTGGCCAATGCCCATGCGCTCGGCCTTCTTCATGATGGCGTGGCCAAGCGCGATATCGCTCAGCGACAGGCCTCGGTGCCAGAACAGGTTGGTCTCGTCGTCGCTCTGGCGGCCCGGCTTGCGGCCCGCGACGATGTCGCCAAGCTCCGCGTGCAGCGTCTGCGCGGACAACTTGCCCGCCTCCACATGCGCGCGCAGCGAGCCGAACATGCCGCCCTTGCACTGCGTCCAGTCGTCCACCACCAGCTTGCTCATGATGTCGGTCAGCGACAGCTCCACCGCGCTCATGGTCCCATACGGCACCACGAACGCGCCCGGCTTGATCCACTCGGTCTTGAGCAGCGGCGTGGGCTTGTCCAGCCGCGACGCCTCGACCACGATGTCGGCGCCCCGCACACACGACTCCCAGTCCGGCGTGACGATGATCTTCTTGCCAAGATCCTTCTCCAGCCGCGCGGCGAACGCATCGCGGCTTTCGGGGCGGCGTGAATGCACCCGGATCTCGTCGAAGTCGAAGAGGCTGTCGAGCAGGCGCACGTTCCAGTACGACGTGCCGCGCGCGCCGATATGGCCAAGCACCTTGCTGTTGCGCCGTGCCAGGTGGCGAGCGCCCAGCGCGGTCACCGCGCCGGTGCGCGCATCGGTGATGAAGGTCGCGTCGATCATCGCCACCGGCATGCCGGTGCGGGGGTMGAACAGGTTGAGCATGGCCATCTCCGACGGCAGGCCCAGCTTGTAGTTGTCGACATAGTCGCCGACGATCTTCACGCCGGCCAGCCCCAGCGGCGCCACATAGCCCCGCAGCACATTGAAGTGGCCATTGAATGCCGGGTCTGGAATCAGGTGCACGCGCGGCTCGATCACCGTCTGCTTGTTGCCTTGCGCCAGCAGGCCCTGCTCGACCGCGTCGAGGATTTCCTTGTCGGTCATGGCGAGCTTCGCAATGTCACGGCCGTTGATGTAAGTCAGATGGATGTCGCTCATGTGTTTTCCTTGTCTCCCGCAGTGGACGTTGGGGCGATGCACCGGCATGCATCAAGATGCCCCGCGATGGGCCATGCATCCCCATCGCGGTGCCGGCGCCGAATGCGCCTGGCGCCGCCTTGGTGCGCGTGGGCAGGCGCGCTGCCAGGACCCAGTGTAGGCAGCAGCATCCTTACTGTCATATGCTTATATATCCGCGCAACTTAACATCAGGTTAATAGGTTGAAATCATGAAAATGAACCTCCGGCAGATCGAAGTGTTCCGTGCCGTGATGCTCACGGGCTCGATCAGCGGTGCGTCCAAGCTCCTGTATGTGTCGCAGCCCGCCATCAGCCGGCTGATGTCGCACACCGAGCAGCGCCTGGGGCTGGAACTGTTCCGCCGCGTGAAGGGCCGCCTGCATCCAACGCCGGAAGCCAGGCGGCTGCTGKGCGAGGTCAATGTGGTGTATGAGGGGATCGAGCGCGTGAACGAGATCGCAGAAGACCTCGCGACCAACCGCACGGGCAGCCTGCGCATTTCATGCAGCCCGAATCTCGGGCAGACGGTGCTGCCCCGCGCCATCGCCTCGTTTCGCGCCGCGCATCCGGCCGTGCGCATCGTCGTGCGCACGCAGATCCCGGGCAACATGCTGCGCGCCCTGCTCTCCGGCCAGGCCGAGCTGGCCGTGTCCAACATGCCGTTGGCGCATCCCAACCTGGAATCCCGGCTGCTGGTGAAGAACCCGATGGTGGCGCTGGTGCCCGCGGGGCACCCTTTGAGCGGGCGCAGCTACGTGCGCCCGGCGGAACTCGCCGGGGAGCCATTGATCGGCTACGGCGCGGATGTGCCGTTCGGCTTGCTGGTGCGGGAAATGTTTGGCAGCGGCTTCGATGACCTCGATATGCGCATCGAAGTGGAGCAGGCGCACGTAGCGCGCGCGCTGGCACAGGCCGGGGCCGGCATCGCGCTGGTCGATGCCATGACGGTGTTCGGGCAGGCGTGGCCCAATATCGTGGCGATTCCGATCCGGACCAAGGTCAATGCCTCGGTCCAGATCTTCAATGTCCAGTCCGAGCCGCTGTCACGGCTGTCGCTGGAGTTTGCGCAGGAACTGGTGGCGCGGATGAAGGCTTGAGGCATGCAGGGGCAATCAGGTCGGCGCACCCGTGCCGCCCGCTTACCTCTTCAGCGGATGCGCCAGGAAAAACCGCACCATCTCCGCGCTGGCATCGGGCCCGCTCGCATCGGTGTACGAGCCGTGCGTACTGCCACCCGCCCACGCGTGCGGCGCGCCATGTAGCAGCCAATACTCGGCGTCAACGCCATCGCGCGACTTCAATTGACGGCGCGTGAAGGCGCGCCCGTTCTGCCTGCTCCGGCGCTGGCTGTCCTGCTCACCGTCATGCTGGAATTCCCGCAGCAGCCGGTCGGCGTTGGACACATGCACCGTTGTATCCGCGTCTCCCTGGAAGACGATCAGCGGCCGCAACGGCGCGGCTTGCGCTTTCGCCATGTGCTGGCCCGCCAGCTGGCCGCCCTGCATCGCGGCCAGCGCCGACGGCAAGTCATGCGCGCTGGCATACGGCAAGCCGGAGTGAATCCCCGCCGCGGCATACAGGTCGGGATAAGCATGCACCATCACGGCGGCCATGGCGCCGCCAGCGGACAAGCCGGCCACGTACACGCGATCGGGATCGACCGGATGGCTGGCCATGACGTCCCGCGTGATGCCCGCGATCAGCGACGGCTCGCCCTGCTCGCGCTGCTGGTCGCCCGGCTTGAACCAGCTCCAGCACCTGGACGGGTTCGCCGTCACGGGCTGGATGGGATAAGCAACCACGAAACCGTGCTGCTTCGCCAGCGCATTCATGCGGGTACCCGCCGCGAAATCGTCGGCGTCCTGCGTGCAGCCGTGCAGCATCACCACCAGCGGCAGGCGCTTGCCCTCGAAGCCGGCGGGCACGTAGACCTTGTAGGCACGCTGGCCGGCGTGTCCGGCATGGCGCCTGGTGGTGAAGTGGCCGGTGTCCTGCACGCCGGGTTGCGGCGCATCCGCAGGGTGCGCGCGGCCTTCGCGCGCTTGCGCAGCACTCTCCTGCGCCTGGCGTGGCAGCAGCGCCTCGACAACTTGCGCAGGCTGGAAGCCGGGATTGGGGACTGCGGGCACTGCGCCGTTGCCGCGCAACGCGCGCGCAATGACCTCGGTGGCTTCCAGCGGCCCCGCGGTGCGCAGCAGCGCCATGGCTTCCTGCATGGAAGCCAGAAATTCTTCGTTCCTCTTCATCATGGTGTCCTTCTATGTGCCTTTGGCGTTGGGCTTTCCGTTGCCTGGCGGCTTAGCGGATGCGGCCGGCCAGCGCGGCCTTGACGGCGGCGGAGGCGTGGAAAGCGCCCAGCACCACGATCGACTCGATCGTGGCCAGGGCAAGCTCGGGCGTGACATCGGATGCGATGCTGGCCAGTCCCAGCACATGGATATCCAGGCGCTGGTGCGCGGCTTGCGCTGCCTCCAGGTCCTGGCGGGAGAAATGCTGCAGGCCGAGCACCAGCGCGCGCCGCGTCACGGTCTCGCTGACGGCCTGCGCGTGGATCGCAAGCTGGTTGCGGATCGCGGTGCGGATCAGGTCGGTGCGGTTTGAGTAAAAGCCTTCCTCGACCAGCAGGTCGATCTGGCCGAGATCGACCGGGCCGAGATTGATCGTGATCTTCTCGGTCTCGCCGCCTTTAGGGCGGGGTTGCGCCACAAGTGCCTTTTGCCGCTCATCCATCGTCATTTACCATCCAAATACCATCCAATGGGATGGTTATAGGATGGAACGGCCTATTATTCAAGTACGATTGCAGATTTTTGCTGCAATCGCACATGGAAGTGCAGCCTACGATATCCGGCGGAATTGCCCGCCCTGGCATGCAAGCCTTTACAGGCGGCCCATGAAATTTTTCGCCGCGCGGCAAGGTGCCGGGGGATCCGCTCTATCCTTGGG
>NZ_JBFTSF010000199.1:0-12205 GCF_056399905.1 Cupriavidus sp. 01L46 | reverse complement strand
GAGAAGGTAAGCGCGCTCCGTGCGCTAACCGTCCCTGGCTTGTTCTGCCGTCCGGGGGAAAGCTGAGGGTCCCGCCTGACGCCGATGTGCGTTCATTCTGTTTCCCCGTTATTTCTGCCATTTCGTAGATCTTTAGGTGCTCAATCGAGCATGTGGCGTTCTACGCGTCCTCTCATCGTCTCTATCGACGCGCCTGATTCGAAGCGTAGTTCGGACGAGGCGCGCCATCCGCGCATGCCGCGTCGATGCGCTGCAGCGGCTGCAGCCCCTTTTGCTTCTTGCGCTCCGGCAGGGAGTAGGGAACATGACATACCGACGATTCGTCCTTGCCCCACCTGACAGTCAGTTCGCCCTGCGACTCCAGGCCGCGCGCGAGGATCTTGCCCATCTGGCCGACCGAGCCGACTTCTTTCCCGTGCTCGTTGACCACCGTGGCGCCAAACGGGAGCGGCTTGCCATTCGGCCGCCGGGGCTGGATCAGCGCCGAGCGCCCGGACTCGGTGGCAAATTTCACCATCGGGACGGATCCCGCCAGCGGGGCCACGCGCTGGCTCGTTTCCTTGAGCTCAACGTCGGTCGACAACCCCTTCGGGTCCAGCTCGATCATATTCATATTGAACGGCGTGAGATACGGCACGATCGCGTAGCCCCGGCTATCGACCCGCACGCCCGAGGCATTCGTCACGCGCGCGCCCTCCGCTCCCTGTGCTTCGACGATCGCGAACGTTTCCGAAAGCGGCTGCGACAGCGTGATCCCGCCGGGATGCGCGACCATGGCGCCGCGTGCGGACACGGACGCCTGCTGGTAATCCGCGCCGCCGCTGACGCTGGCGCTGAGTTCGGCATTCGGGGCGCGATACGTCACGTTGGCGCCGCCATTGGTCGTCGAACTGCCGTTGCCGTTCGCGTGATTGGCGTTCAGGCCGTAGGAGAAATTGTTGTCCACGCCGGCCGCACCGGAGACCGCCGTTTGCAGCTGGGTGCGCCCGGCGGTGTCGTACATCATGTTGCCCGACATCGTCACTGGCATCTTCCCGCCCAGCGGAATCGTCAGGCCGACGTAGTACAGCGTGCTCATCTGGCCGCCCGAGTTGCGCTGGCGCGTGGCGGAAACACTGTAGCCAAGATTCTTGTAGGCGTTGCTGTAGCCCACCGAATAACTCACATCCGAGCCGCTGCGGTTCCAGTACGTCGCCGTGGATGCGGTGGCACTGATATTGCCGCCGCGCTCGCCGAGCCGCTGGTTGAGTGTCAGCGATGCACGATTCCGTTGCCGGTAGACCGTGTCGATGGAGAGACCGCGTTCGGCCTGCTCGCGGGCGAGCATGGCGTCGTTGAGCCCGAAGTAGCCGGCCGTCGAATAGCGGTAAGCCGCGATCGAGACGTTGGTGCCGGTCGCCACCACGTTTTTTGCATAGCTCACCCGCACACTGGAGCCATCGAAGCGCTTCACGCCCGGGATCGAGGTGCGGGCCTGCGTGACGTCCGCCCCGAGCGCGCCGTACGAGGTATTCAACACGCCGCCGGCCATCACGGAGACGTAGCCTTCGGCCACGGTGATACCGCCGTATCCGGTCAGCAGGTTGGTGAAACCGTGCTGCCAGGTGCCCTGGGTGAAGAGTGGATTCTTCGAGCTCTGCTGATTGCGCACCGTGCCCGCCACGACACTGTAGCGGCTGGTGCCAGGACGCAGCGAGAGCGGCACCGCCGCATAGGGCACGGAGAACGAATGCACGGAACCATCCGCTTCCGTGACGGCAACGTGCAAGTCGCCGCCGTATCCGGTCGGGTAGAGATCGTCGATCTCGAACGCACCCGGTGCGACCGTGGTTTCGTAGAGCTTGACGCCGTTCTGCGAAATCGAGACCTTCGCGTTGCTGTTGGCCACGCCGCGCACGACCGGCGCGTAGCCGCGCAACGATTCCGGCAGCATCCGATCGTCCGTGGAGATGCGCACCCCGCGGAACTGGGTGGAGTCGAACAGATCGCCTGAGGTATAGGACTCGCCGATGACGAGCTGCGACGACAATGACGGCAGGTTACGCTGCAAGTAGGTGGCGACGTTCTGGTACTTCTGGCGCCCTTTGTCATCCAGGCTGTACGACCCGTCGTGACGGAAATGCCAGCTCCCCAGGTTGGCGCCCACGTTCAAGCCCAGATATCCCTGGGTCTGTGCGTGGCTGCCCTGGCTCTTGGCGCTGTAGACGTTGGCGTTGTAGCCGAGCATGCCGACAGGGACGCCGGCCTCCCACTGGTCTGGGCTGACGTAGCCGCGCGCGTTACGAACCAGCGAAATCTGCGGAATGCTGAGATTGAGGCGCTGCTCGCCGAAGTCGAAACTGGAGCTGGCGTCCGGAATGGCTTGCCCGAGGCGTACGCAGGCATCCGGCTCGGCGAAGGAGGCCTTCACATGGTGAGGCAGCTTGCCAAGATTGACCCCGGCCTGCTTCAGCAGCGCTTCATTGAAGCAAGGCTGGGCATCCGCCGTGCCGGCAACGGCCTTGAACGGCACACTGGCGCGCCCCACCCAATTTTGATCGACATAGATATCGACACTGTACGTTCCGGGCGTGACGATATTGCTGCGCTGGAACTTAGACAGATCCACGCTGCCGCCGCTGTTGTTGAGAAAGCCGCTCTCGAACTCAAGTGGCGTGGACTGGATCTGCGCGATTTGAAACGCCTCCGGCGTGCTACCGTCCGCGTTCGCATTGCTCTGCCAGCCGGCCAGGCTGGTCAGGAGCAAAGCGCATATTGGCCGCAACTGCGGCATGTGGCCAATATCGGATTTCAGACGCTGAATCGGCGGCATACAAAACACTCCGGGAGTAAATCGTCAGGCGATCATGGATCGGACCACGCCATCGGATCTACGGTCCGACCTTGCCACCCGACATTGGTACGTGGCGCACGGATGCGCAACGCTTACTTGTGTGAGATTTCTGTTGGCCCAGCAGTGAAGCTGGTCAGGGTGCGCTTACCGCGCTAACCGGCTACGTTAGTGCCGCGTGTCGATGGCGACGGACATTTGCGTATTCTTGCCGCCGCCCCAATCGTCGATGCTGCTGTAGTCGACCGTTGCATCCGCGGCGGGCATCGATTCCAGCCCCTTGATCAGGAATGTCTGCGATGCGCCGGGGCGGACATAGCCCATGCCTGCATCGAACGTCTTTCCACCCATCTTCAACTGGACACTGCCGAGGCTGACAACAAAGGGGCTTGGGTTGACGGCCTTCAGGACATACTGGTTAGCTTCCGGGCCGCTGGCGATGTGCCACTTGAGCAGTGCCGGGGCGTCCTCGGCCTTACCCGGCAGGCCGGCCGGCCGGTACATCAGTTTGATCCGAGTGCGAAAGGCAACCTGAAGGCGGTTGCGCTCGTCGTCGGCGGTTGGCTTCGGGGGGACGTCCAGTACGTTGAGCCAGAACAGCGATTCCTTGTCGGTCGGCAAGGGCTCATTTGTATAGATGATGCGCAACGTCTGGCCTTTGCCGGGCTCGACGCGGAACATGGTCGGGGTGAGCGTGAATGGCACGTCGATCTTGTCAGGTGAATCATTTTCGTTCCCGGTATCGATCCACGTCTGTACCAGGGAAGGAAGGCGGCCATCATTCGTCACCTTGAGGGTCACCTCGCGCTCTTCGGCGGGAAAGATGACGCGCGTGCCTGACACGACAACGGCTGCGGTGGCCGTTGTCGCGATCGATGCGGACACAATCGATGCGGACACAATCGCCATCACCTTCGATAACTTCGACTTCGGAATGTTGAGGGTCATATGAGTATCCTTTGCGTTAATACCTCCTGTCGCAAGCCACCGGCCGATACCGGCCGGATGGCTTGCAAGCTGGTACGATCAATCCCCGGTGATCAGAGATCCGTCTTTGCGCTTAGGGGTACATCAGGGTGTATTGCACGAACGAGTTCGCGGTACCCGCGGTTGCCAGGCCAGTCGCCGTGTATTCGGCGGCGTAGCTCATATTCGCGACACCGGTCTTGCTATCGATGACCACGGTCTGCGAGTTCTGGTCGGCGCTGGCCGCACCTACCTTGATCGGCATGGACTGATCGTTCAGGATGCCGATTTCCACGTTGGACGCGGCGTCGGTGCCCTGCAGCTTCAGACGGCCGGTGCTGGCGTTGACGGTCGTGCCGGGTTCGAAGGAAACAGAGACCTTCGTGGGCGCGCCTTCAGTGACGGCGCAGCCCGTCAGCGAGAGGACGAACGGCGTGCGGCCGGCAGTGGCGCCCGCCTTGGCCAGCGTGGTGGTGCTCACGCGCGGCAGGGCCACGGCCAGATCGTTGGTGCCAGCGTTGATCTTGCAGGTGGAGGCGATCACGCTGCCGGTGAATGTGATGGTGCCGTCAGCAGCTTGTGCCGAGCCAGCTGCGGTCATCAGGCCAGCCGTTGCCAGGGTGATTGCCAGAATTTTCGATTTCATTTTCAGATTTCCTCTCGGAGGTTGTTAAAAGTAAGCTGCTAGGGTTGCTTGATATGCATGGCCACTCGGCAATATCGCGAGTGAATGGCTTTGCATTCATGCAAGGGTTGAGGCTGCACACTCTTTCATGAGTGATTACCTCGGTACTGAGTGCCTCACAGCCGGTACTGTGGGCGACCCGGTATCAGGGAAGCCAGCCAGAAGATGGCGGGGAGCCGCTGCGAATGCAGTTCATCAATGCTGGCTATGACTAATGTCATTGCCATACTTGATGAGATCGACATTGCTCTTGATTCCGAGCTTTCGCATGGCGCTCATCTTTTGGCAGCTGATTGTCTGCTTGCCCTTCTTGAGGAGGACTGCGATTTCACCGACGGTCAAGCCCGATATGTAGAGGCGCATCACCTCGGTTTCGCGGGCAGAAAGCGGTTGTGACCGATCGATGTTGGACTGCAAGCAAGCTAGCGCCAGGCGGACCCGTGGAGAAATATATTGCCCGCCAGACGCGCTGACATGAATGGCAGTGATTACCTCTGTTGCATCGTCATGCCGACCCACGATAGCGGAAACGCCGAGGGCCAGAACAGACTTGATGATGGCGGGCTGCTTGTGCCTGGTCAGTACAACAATCTTTGTATTCGGGTGAAGGCGGCGAAGGCGGGATATATAAGACAGCCCGTCGCCGGATTCGCCTCCACGAATGGAGTAATTAGTTACGATGACATCGCAATTGATGTCGGACAAAGTATTGAAGAGTTCAGCTGACGATTCACATGACGCCAGGACGTTTATCGTAGAAATTGAATTTAGTGCGCATTTCAAGCCATCCAGTATCAATGGAGTGTCGTCGGCTATCACCACGTTTATATTTAATTTACGCATATTAACCATGGCCCCTTTGTTTGCTGATTGTCTGGTTATCCCCTATAGCGATTGTGGCGTGTGGAGTTGCAATATGTGTATCTTGTACGATTCTTGGTCCGAGATACATAGGACATGTACGAAATTTTCAGGGCTTAATAGGACAAGTCCTAAATTTAACAATTGTTGACACTTTTCATCCCGCAGGGTCACAGACCGGAATTCCATCAAACCTTCATCTGCGCCCTGGCATCTCCGGCGATGTCAGGGCGCGCTGTGGCGCGGGTTTCAGGGCGTTGATCCGTGTTGCGGGCGCTACATAACAGCGCGCAAGTGGCCGTCTTGGCAGGCTTGCGTTTCGCTGTGCCCATGGGGCTGGCGCTTGATCCAGGCGCAAGGATTGCTGGCGGGGCGGCCGCAGCGAAGCGTTCAGGGCGGTTCATGAGGCAAAGCCTTGTTGTGGCTGATGAGAGCCGGGAGGCGATCAGGAAAGGCAGGGCGTGTGGCTGCTTATGCAGAAGCCACCGCGAAAACGACAGCGCTAGCGCCAAGGGGGAGGCCACACCACGGATCGCCACAAATCACCACGAGCCGCTTCCGTTCAATGGTCAGAACGACGAGCGGCAACCGTAGGCGACGCTAAGTGACCCTAAGTGATGGTAGGCGCAGCGCCATGCGCCGGATCAGCTTGCGGAGAAGAAGCGGACGATGGCGTCTCGCTGGATGGCGGGCGATATCAGGAAGCCTTGCGCCCTGTGGCAGCCAAACTCCTGGAGAAGCCGTAGTTGGGCTTCGGTCTCCACGCCTTCTGCCACAACGGTCAGGCCCATCTTGCGCCCAAGCTGCACCACGCTCGAAAGGGCGGCACGGAAGGCATCGATCATGATGGCGTCCTTGATCATGGACCGGTCCAGCTTCAGCTCCGTGAAGGGCGTTGCCACCAGTCTGTAGAACGAACTGAAACCGCTGCTGAAATCATCCTGGGCCAGGCCAAAGCCGTGCATGCGCAGCCGGCATGCGCCCGCGTAGTAGTTGCTTTCCTGCGCCTCCATGGAGTCTTCGGTCAACTCGAAACAGATACGCCGTGGATCTCCCTTGGCCGCTGTTACCTGCGCATGCAATCGATCGGGAAGATCCGGGTCGTCCAGCAGTTTGGTCGTGAGATTCACGGAGACGGCAATATCGTGGCCGCAGGCCTTCCATTCTCGTTGTGCGGCTAGCGTCTGCGCCAGCATGGTCTGCAGCAAGCAGGCCTCAAGCCCCTCGCGCTCGATGGCGGGCAGGAAGGCACCGGGCAGCAGCAGCCCGAATTTCGGGTGTTCCCAGCGCACCAGCGCCTCCGCCGCATGGCCCAGGTCGTCAACCAGCGCGTACTTTGGCTGGAACCAGGCTTGCATTTCGCCGTTTTCCATGGCGGCGATCAGGGTATCGCGGTGAAAATCCGGGGTGTTGCCGGGACGGGCGGGACGTACGCGCTTCACGCTCTCGCCGTACGCGCCAAGCGCGGCATGCACGCCTTGCTGGGTGAGTGGCTTCGGCAAGGTAGCCATTACCGCGATGCCCAGCGACTCGGCGACCTTGCGGGCGCCGACCAGTATCGGCCGTGGCGCGGTGCTTGTGATGACCAGCGCCGGTGCGATCGCAGACGTAGGCAGGCTCTGGATGATCTGGATGCCGTCAACGCCGGCGATATTGAGGCCGGTGACAACCAGGTCGAAAGTGCATTCGCCCAGGCGCTGCAAGGCTTTGGCTCCGTCGGTATAGCCTTCCACATGATGGTCGCCCTGACAGGCGAACATCTGCATCGTGGTGGAGAGGTGCAGCGGATTCTCTTCCACGACCAGGATGCGGTGACGGCTCGCGCTGCCCGGGCCTGCGGGCTGATCGTGGGCGCGCGCGCCACAACCGTGCAATGGGGTGCCATGGAGTTGGGCTTGTTGCAGAGCGAGGGTGCTGAGAGATCCTTTCATACCGACAGGATAAAAGGATGGCCGGCATTAAAGAATAGGACGAGTCTGAATCTAGCGGTTAGAGCGAAAGAAATCGACGCGCCAGCCATGCCCGGCTGGCAAGCGAGGGGGCATCGGCAGGGATCGTATACCATTGATATGGTCTACTTCGCACTTATAGGCGGGAAAGTGATCGAAGAGTATCATTGCGACCGAGGTTGAAAACCCTGGCGCGGTGTGGACCAAGAACTGTTGGTGGTGACGTCGCTATTTGCCATTCGCACCTTGGGGTCTTGTGCAATTTTCTACAAGCGTGGGCTTGATGGATGACTTTCATTTGCGTGTCATGGTGGCGGACGATCACCCAGTCACGTTGCTTGGCATAGCCCATTCGCTGCAGGGGGCCGGTGGCATCGAGGTAACCGGGACAGCCTCGGATTCCACGGAACTGATCGATGCGCTCGGCAAGCAGCCGTGCGACGTTCTGGTGCTCGACTATGTCATGCCGGATGGTAAGTACGGCGAYGGACAGGCACTCATCTCGATGATCTTGCGGCGCTTCCCCGAGGTGCGCATCGTGACCATCACCATGGTGGACGATCCCGCGGTGCTGCGCGCCATCCAGACGCTTGGCGTGACCTGCATACTGAGCAAGTCCGATGCCATGGCGCATATCGTCACCGCTGTGCATGCCGCCTATACCGGTGGGCAATACGTGTCGCCCACGGTTGCGTCCTTGCTCGAAGATCAGGAGGACCCTGGCGCCACGCGCAGGCTGAGTGTCCGGGAGGCGGAAATCGTGAGATTGTTCCGGGCGGGCTACAAGGTGGGCGAGATTGCTGCCCAACTGCATCGTAGCAAGCAGACCATCAGCGCGCAGAAGGTTGCGGCAATGAAAAAGCTCGGGGTCACGCGCGATGCGGACCTGATCCGCTACAGCGGCAACGAGACGCAGCCGGAGCCGGAAGGCGGCCAAGAGGAAGCATGACGCCGGCGCGCCCCCCGGCACGCTCTGCCGGGCTGTGCGCCTGATAGATCCAACATAAGCAGAATGATGTCGACTTCGCCGTGAAACTGAAGCCCCTTGTCAGGCACCGCATTTCCCGCGGCCGCCGCGACTTCAATCCTGAGTTGATGAAGCGGTATCAGCTTACCCTGCTGTATGGCGGTGGCGCCGCAATATCGGCCTTCATCCTGCTGTGTTCGGTGTTGGCCTTGTGGATGGCTGCCAGTGACTACAATGCGGCGGCACGCGCTGGCTTTCTGACGCAGGAATCCAGGCTCCTGGTCAGCATGACAGGGGCCGGCGCGGTCTTGAAGCGGGGCACGGGCTATGCGGAAGGCGTGTGGGACCGCCAGGCGCTGCCGTCGCCAGCCTTGCGTGAACAGTACCTTTCCAATCATGGYCAGCTGCGGATCAGCCAGGATTCGGGCCGCCGGGTCTATGCCGTGGCCACCGAGGTCAGCGACGCCCGGCCCGCGTCGAGTTTCTTGCCGCTTCTGGCCATGGTGGAGAAGCAGCTCAAATCCAGTGTCGTGCTGACGCGCACGCCCGAGCTTTCCGCGAACACGTATTTCCTTTCCGTGCAAGGGGATTTCCTGGCCACGCTGCTCCGGTCGGGAAGCGGCTACGGTGTGCCGGCGTCCCGCCTGCCCGATGCGCTCAGATTGTTCAAGGAGACCTGGCCAGACATCGTCAGCCTCACGCAGGCTGCGGTAGCCCATCCCGAAGCCACGCCGGCGGACGTGATCTGGATGGCGCCGCAATTTGATCCGCTCTCGGGCGAGCTGGTGGTCCGCTTCGTGCAGTTCTTGTTTGACAGCGATCACAGGCCGCTCGCCATTGTCGTTGCCAACAGGCGTCCAGGCCGGTTCCTGAATGGCCTGCAGAATCCGGAGGAGGGGGGCGAATTTGCCATTCTCGACGGGCACGGCAAGGTGCTGTTGACGCCTGACGGCGAGCGCAGCGCCTTCATCAACCGTGTGGCAGCCACGCAGATCGCTGCGGCGCGGCCGGGCGTGCAACAGACCTTCAAGGATGGCATCTTCAAGATCAGTGACCGCCTGCCGGGGACGGACTGGAGCCTCGTCTACGCTTATACGCCTTACACGATCCTGGCCGGCCTGAAGTACCGCCTGCTGACGATCAGCGCCCTTGCCCTGGTGGGATGGCTGTTGCTGTGGGTCCGCATTGTCATTTTTCGCCGCAAGATCCTCCTGCCCTCGTATGCGCGCGCGGTGCGCCTGAAGGAAAGCCAGAAGCTCAACCGCGCGCTGATCCATACCGCGCCGGTGGGCCTCAGCCTGCTTGCGCAGGCCGATGGCAGCGTGATCGTGGACAACAATGTGATGGCCCGCTATGCCGAGCAGGTTGGCGAGCCGCCGCTGAACCAGCGCATGTGGGAACTCTATCAGCGCGCGTCGGCAGCGCGTGCGGACCGGCCGAACAGGAACCGGCCGTTGCTCGGCCAGGAGCTGACCATCGGGGCGGGCACGCAGGCCATGACGCATCTGCTGGTGAACTTCACCCGTGTCATGTATCGAGGCGAGGCGGCTCTGCTTTGCGCGCTGCTGGACATCAGCGCGCAGAAGAAGACGGAGCAAAAGCTCAGGGAGGCGCGCCAGGCGGCGGACCAGGCCAACAAGGCCAAATCCACGTTCCTTGCCACCATGAGCCACGAAATCCGTACGCCGCTGAATGCGATGATCGGCTRCCTGGAACTCATGGGGCGCTCGCCATTGTCTGCCGGCCAGCGGCGAAGGCTGGAGATCGTCGAGTCGTCGTCCGCTTCGCTGCTTCGCATCATCAATGACGTGCTGGACGTGTCCAAGGTMGAAGCGGGGCAGCTGACATTCGAATCCATTCCTTTCCGTTGCGACCAGCTGCTGCAGAATGTGCGCGACACGTTCGCGCCGCTTGCGGAGGCCAAAGGCCTGGCGCTGACTTGTGACATCTCTCCCGATGTCGGCGGCTACTTTCTTGGCGATCCGACCCGGATCCGGCAGGTGATCGCCAACCTGGTCAGCAACGCGATCAAGTTCACGGAATCCGGCCATGTGGCCGTTCGCGCCGCCTTTGTGCCAGACAACGAAAGATCTGTCGTGCAGTTCGATATTGCGGATACCGGTATCGGGATGGACCCGTCCGCCGTGCCAACCCTGTTCGCGCTCTACACGCAGGCTGACAGCTCCATCCATCGGCGTTACGGTGGCACCGGCCTCGGGCTGCCGCTGTGCCAGCGCATTGTGGAAGCAGCGCAAGGGCATATTTCGGTCGAATCCACGCCGGGGCAGGGCAGTACCTTCACGGTCAGGTGGCCATTGCAACGCACGGAATCGCCCCTCCAGGGCGCACAGGACAGCGGAGCGGCGTCGGCCAAGGCATCGGACGCTGCAAGCGCGGTGGAGTCCAGTGACGGCGAGCCGCCCATCCAGGTGCTGGTCGCGGAAGACCACCCGGCAACCCGCGCCATGCTGGCCGATCAGTTCKAGCAACTCGGCTTTGACGCGACGATTGTCGAGAATGGCGCGAAGGCACTGGAGGCGCTTGCGCAAAGGCAATATGACGTCGTGCTGACGGACATCGGCATGCCGGTGATGGATGGCTATGCCCTGGCCTCGGCCATCCGGCGGCAGTATCCAGGCCTGCCTGTCGTGGCGATGAGCGCGCATAGCACACCGGAACAGGCGCATCGCAGCCTGGAAGCGTCCATTTCCACGGTGTTGGTCAAGCCCTTGCCGCTCGCGGTGCTGGGGCGCGTTCTGAGGTCGCATGCGGGTCGAAGCGCGCCGAGAGAATCCGCTAGTGACAAGACATTGCCGGAGTCGCTGGAATTGCCGGAATTGCCGATCACCCCTCAGGTGTGCGAGGCGATGCACACTGCCACGCGGGAGACAATGGCGGCGATGACGGAGGCCTTGCCGGCCGGCAACGCCGATGCAGTCCTCAATGCATTGCACTCGCTGAGCGGAGGCTTCGCACTGGTGGGAAATGCGACCCTGGCGGAACTATGCATCGGCCTGCAGCAGTTGGTTAGAAGCGAGGGGCTCGAGAGCTTTCAGGGGCTATGGCCAGCGTTCCAGCAGGAAATAGAAGAGGCGCTGGGGGCGTTGAAAGCCTGAAGCCGGTCATCGCGGCTGCTTGCGAATGCAGCCGCGGCAAATCGGCTCGGGATGCGCACTCGATCATGGGTGGCTATTGCGCTACCATAGGCAGCTTTTTCATGTTCTGAAAAGAGCTGGCGGCCCAGTCGGCAGACGTTTGCCGGGTCATGCTCCCCGCTCTTTCAGCACCCCACTTAAGGATACTTTCATGTCGCTTCGCCTGTTTCTCCGACGCGCGCTGCTCTGCGCCGTCACGCTTGTTCCGGCCGCGCCGGCTCTCGCCTATTTCGACACGTTCATCCATGGCACCGTGATCGGGAGCATGAGCCAAAAGGAAGCGGCCGCACTATACAAGGCGGTCAGCAAGACGCTGGACGATGGCACCGACGGTGCTGTGGTGCCCTGGACCTACCCAGCGTCAGGAAAGCGCAAGCCGATCGAGGGAAATCTAACGCCGATGAACGGTAAGACCGACAAAGGCCAGTCCTGCCGCCAACTGAAGCTTCAGTTGAAACGCGCCGACCAGGAAGACAACTGGACCGGCTGGTTCTGCAAGCAGGGCGACGGGCGCTGGCGCTCGCGCAAGCTCAGCGACGGTTGAGCACCTGTCGGGTTCGCTGTCCGCATTGACGCCGTCGGGCATATTTCGCGTCGTTGGCCAACCGCCTTCGCGATTTGAGGGGGCGGTTTTCCAACACGAGGCGATGCCCCGGCTCATCCCCGATCCGTAGCCACACAAGATAGAAGAAGTGCCTGTMAAGGCATGCCGCCCCAAACGCGCTTGGTCGATTTTCGCGCCAAAAGTGCTCGCCGGCTGCGCCGGAACCAATAACTTCCCTTCCGCATAGC
>NZ_JBFTSF010000198.1:0-12243 GCF_056399905.1 Cupriavidus sp. 01L46 | reverse complement strand
ATCCAGTTCATGCCGCGGGACCTGGGCGTGTTCCTGCACGCGCAGCCGCTGATCCGCGTCAGCCTGGAGGAGCGCATGAGCGGCGAGGTGATCGCGGCGGTGGCGGGCGGGCAGGCGGATATCGGTGTGTTTGCCGACAACGTCGCGGCCGGCGCGCTGGAAAAATTCGAGTACCGCCGCGACCGCCTGGTGGTGCTGGTGCCGCCGGATCATCCGTTGGCGGCGCGCGCCGAGGTGGCCTTCGCCGACGCGCTCGAATACGATTTCGTCGGCCTCAACCCGGGCAGCTCGCTGCTGCAGCGGCTGGCCGACGCCTCGGCCGCGCTGGAGCGCGTGCTCAAGCTGCGCGTGCAGGTCAGCAGCTTCGATGCGATCTGCCGCATGATCGAGGCGGGCCTTGGCATCGGGGTCTTGCCAGAGGGCGCCGTGCGCGCCGAGATCCTTGGCGCCGGGTTGCGCGCCATCCGCCTTGCTGATCCGTGGGCCTCGCGCACGCTGTGGCTTGGCGTGAAATCGGCCGCGGCGCTGCAGCCCGAGGCGCGCAAGCTGTTCGATCACCTGCTGGCGCCGCGCTGAGGCGGCCGCTTCAGCCTTGCGCTTTCGGAAAGGGTGCTGACGCATTCCGACATGTTCATCTGCTTGCGCGACTGCCATGATGGCTTCCGGCTAAACCGCAGAGAGAGCAAGCGCGACATGATTGACCACCTCGACCACCTGGTGCTGACCAGCACCGATGCCGGCGCCACCATCGATTTTTATACGCGCGTGCTCGGCATGCAGATGGAGACCTTTGGTGAGAACCGCGTGGCGTTCCGCTTCGGCAACCAGAAGATCAACCTGCACGTGCGCGGCGCGGAGTTCGAGCCGAAGGCGCACCTGCCGGTGCCCGGCGCGTTGGACCTGTGCTTCATCGCGTCGATCCCGCTCGATGCGGTGATCGAGCGGCTGCGCGCCGCCGGCTGGCCCATCGTTGCGGGTCCGGTCGCGCGGACCGGCGCCACGCAGAAGATCCGCTCCGTCTACTTGCGCGATCCGGACCTGAACCTGATCGAGATCTCCGAGCTGGCCGCGCCGTGACCAGCGCGACGGCGTTGAATAACGTGCCGGCGCGAGCGCTGCGCGTGCTGCTCGCGCCCGATTCGTTCAAGGGCAGCCTGGACGCGCCGGCGGTGGCCCGGCATATGGCCGAGGGCATCCGCCATGCGCTGCCGCACGCCGTGGTCACGCAGGTACCGATTGCCGATGGCGGCGAAGGCACGGCCGCCGTGGTGGCCGCGGCATGCGGCGGGCGCTGGCATGCGGTGGACGTGACGGATGCCAACGGCCAGCCGGTGCGCATGCCGTTTGCCGCCTGCGAGAGCGCAGCGCTTGGCGCCTTCGCGATCTTCGATGTGGCGGCGGTGGCCGGCCTCCCCGACGCCGCGGCGGCGCCCGGCGCGCGCACCACGCGCGGGGTGGGGCAGGCCATACGCGGGATTGCCGCGCGAGGTTTCGCCACCATCGTCATTGGCCTGGGCGGCTCCTCGACCAACGATGCCGGCGCCGGCATGCTCTCGGCGCTGGCGTTCGACTTCCTCGATGCCGCGGGCGAGCGCATCGACCCGGTGCCCGACAATCTTGCGTCGATCCGCAGCCTKCGCCCTCGCGTCGATGCGGACCTGCTGCAAGGGCTGCGCCTGGTGGCGCTCACCGATGTCGCCAGCCCGTTGTGCGGGCCGCATGGCGCCAGCATGATGTTTGGCGGGCAAAAAGGCGTGGCGGACCTCGCGCAAGCGGACGAGGTAATCGGCGAGTTCGCGGCCCGTTGCGAGCTGACGCTCGGTTGCCACGCAGCGCAAGCGCAGGGCGCGGGCGCCGCGGGCGGGCTGGGCTTTGCCATGCGGCTGCTTGGCGCGCCATTGCTGCCGGGAGGCCGCTTTATTCTCGATACCGCCGGGTTGGCGACGGTGGACGGGTACGACTGGATCCTGACCGGCGAAGGCCGCTCCGATCGCCAGACCTTGCTTGGCAAAGGCCCGGCGCTAATCGCGGCGCTGGGACGCCGGCACGGCGTGCCCGTGACCTTGCTATCGGGAGCGATTGCCGATGGCGCGCTGCTGCGCGAGGCATTCGATGGCTGCTTCTCGGTGCAGGCCGGCCCTGCGTCGCTGGCCTGGTCGATCGCGCAGGGCGGGGCGCTGCTGGAAGCCGCCGCCGCGCAGCTGGCGCGGCTCTACGCGGCCGCGCGGCGTTCCGCTTAGAAGGACGACCAGTCGGACGCCGAGGCCGGCGCCGCAACAGCACGCGGCGCCACCTGTGCCACCGGTGCGGCGCGGCGCGGCGACGATGCCGCGGGCCGGCTTGCGGCTCGCACGGCATGGGGCACAGCCGCACTCGCCGCACTCGCCGTGCCGGCTACGCCCTGGTTGCCCAGCCGGAACACCGCCACCGTGTCTTTCAGCTTGGCGGCTTGCTCTTCCAGCGATTGCGCCGCCGCCGCCGCTTCCTCCACCAGCGACGCGTTCTGCTGCGTCACTTCATCCATCTGGCTCACCGCGTGCGCGACCTGGTCGATGCCGGCGGTCTGCTCGACGGACGCGGCGGAGATCTCGCCCATGATGTCGGAGACGCGCTGGATGTCGCGGATGATCTCGGTCATGGTCGAGCCCGCCTGGTCCACCAGCGCGGTGCCGGTCGTCACGCGCGCCGAGGATTTGTCGATGAGGTCCTTGATCTCCTTGGCGGCGCTGGAGGAGCGCTGCGCGAGCGAGCGCACCTCGCCGGCGACGACCGCGAAGCCCCGGCCTTGCTCACCGGCGCGCGCCGCTTCCACGGCCGCATTCAGCGCCAGGATGTTGGTCTGGAAGGCGATGCCCTCGATGATGCTGATGATGTCGGCAATGCGGGTTGAGCTCTCGTTGATCTCGCTCATGGTCGCGACCACGTCGCGGATCACCTCGCCGCCGTGATTGGCGGTTTCCGATGCCGTGGCAGACAGCACCGCAGCCTGGCGCGCGTTGTCCGCGTTCTGCTTGACGGTGGTGGTGAGCTCTTCCATGCTGGCCGCGGTTTCTTCGAGCGACGCGGCTTGCTGTTCGGTACGCGACGACAGGTCGATGTTGCCGGCGGCAATCTGCCTGGTGGCCGCCGCGATCGTTTCGCTGCCCGTGCGCACGGACAAGACGGTTTGCGCCAGGCCGTCCTGCATCTTCGCGATGCCCGACAGCAACTGGCCCATTTCATCCTGCGAGTGGATTTCAACGGGGCGGCTCAGGTCGCCCGCGGTGATGTGGCCGAAGTGCGCGAGCGCCGCGTCGAGCGGGCGCGCAATGGCGCGGCGCAGGGCCACCCAGCTATAGATGGCCAGCGCCAGCCCCGCCAGCAGCGCGGCAATGGTGATCGCCCTGAAGGTGGCATAAGACGCCTCGGCGGCCTCATAGCTGCGCTTGGCCAGGGCCGACTGGAACTGGCTGAGCGTTTCGCCGCTGGCTTGCAGCGCGGCGTAATACGGCGTTTGCGCGACCCCCGCCTCGACGATCTTCTGGTGGTCGGCCGACTTGACGGCGGCGGTGAAGGCATCGAGCGCAACGTACAGCGCCTTGCGCTTGGCGATGACATCCTGGGCCAGCCGCTCTTCTTCCGCGTCGCGCGGCAGGGACAGGTAACGCTGCCAGGCGGACTCTGACTGCGCCAGGAATTTCTCCGTGCGGGTCAGCAGTTCGGCAGCGTGGGGAGATTCCGGCTCCATGCCGGCGCTGAACAGCGCCRTGCGGACCCGGCCCAGCCAGATATCGGCCTGCGCGATCGCCATGGCGCTCGGCATCTGGTTGGCATACGTGGCGTGGTTCGCCGCGTTGCTGCGCGACATGCCGAGCAAGCCCAGCGCACCGACGACAAGCAGCAAGACGGAAAGCACGAGCATCGCAATGGCGAGCCGTGCCTTGATGGTTAAGTTGGGGAGCATTGTTTAATCCATGGATTGAGAGGGATCTCAATGCTCGTTTACGGCGACGCCATTTGAAGTTGAAGCAAGGCTTCGATACGCGGGATGTCTGCTACAACCACGAACGCGCGGAGCCAATCGGGCGCGCGCGTGGTGGGTAGCCCCCGGGCAGGCAGGCGGGCGAAGCTGTAGGCCAAACTTGTCTACCAGGGCGAACAGAGATTCCCGCTGCCTGGACAATGACGGCCTCGCGGCTGCCCGCTCGGAACGTGCGGCGAAGCCCGAGGAAGGACGCAGGGGAAACCGCCACGCATGCCTTCAACGGCGCATGCCTTCAACGGCGCATGGCGCGCGTTGGTGCGATTGGCGTAGCCGCCACCATCTCGCGCACCATCGCGCGAAAGCGCATCACGGCTGCCGGCAGCACGCCTTGGCGCATCGCGAGGTGCAGGGGCGCGCTCAGCGGCGGGCTATCGCCCAGCGGGCGATAGACGATATCCTCGCCACCCAGGCGGTGCATGGACGCGGGCACCACGGACACGCCAAGGCCTGCTGCCACCAGGCTCAGCGTGGCCGGCAGGCGCGGTGCTTCCTGCGCCACCAGCGGACTGAAGCCCGCGGCGCGGCAGGCGGTCAGGATCGCGTCATACAAGCCGGGCCCGGCAGGGCGGCGATAGAGAATGAACGGCTCGCGCGCCAGCGCTGACAGCGGCAGCGCGCCGGCCTGCGCCGCCAGCGGATGCCCGGCCGGCAACGCCGCCAGCATCGGCTCGTCCAGCACGGCATCGAGCACCAGCCCGGCGGTGCTGCCCACCGGCGAGCGGACGAACGCGGCGTCCAGCCGCTCGTGCAGGATCGCCTCCACCAGCTCGCTGGTGCCGGCTTCCTCCAGCGTCACGGCAACGCCCGGCACGCTTTCGCGAAACCGGCGCAGCACGGCGGGCACGAAGGGGTGCAGGGCGGCGGAGCTGGTAAAGCCCACCGCCAGCCGCCCTTGCTCCCCGGCCGCGGCGCGGCGCACCACATCGGCCACGCCTTCGGCGCGGGCCAGCACGGCGCGGGCCTCTTCCAGCAACGCCAGGCCGGCCTCTGTCGGGCGCACGYCGCGCGGCAGGCGGCGCATCAGCAAAACACCAAGCTCCTCCTCCAGCCCGCGCAACAGGCGCGTGAGCGGCGGCTGCTGCATGCCCAGGCGCTCGGCGGCGCGGGTGACGTGGCCTTCCTCGGCCAGGACGACGAAGGCGCGCAGCCGGCGTAGCTCAATCATTGCCATACTCTCAGGGTATTGAAAACGTGCTCAATATGCATTGGAAATCATAGCAGTTCGGCTCTATCCTGACGGCATGCATCGGGCATCCACGGAGCACGGCCATGCAAGAACAAGATCTGGGCAAGGACGACGACAAGGACAACGACAAGGACGCCGATCTTCCCGCGTCGTCGCACCCGGGCAACCTGCTTGCGTTCCTGGCGTGGCTAGACGCCAYGCCGCGCACCTTCGCCGACACCATGGAGGCATGGCGCACGTCCTGCCCACGCCTGTCCGCGTGGGAGGATGCGACGACGGCCGGCCTGGTGGGCATGGCGTCCCGGCCCGGCGTGCCGCGCGCGCAGGCCATCGTCGCGCTGACCGCCAAGGGCAGGGCCGCGTTGCGGCAAACCAGGCAGGCTGCGGCGCCAAATGCTCCAGATGCACTAGATGCGCTAGATGCGCTAGATGCGCCAGAGGCGCCCGATCTTCCGAGGCACCAGAACCGAACCCGCAAAGGAGCAGCAATGACTTGGTCAGCCAAGCAATACGTGAAATTCGAGAACGAACGTACCCGCCCGGTGCGCGACCTGCTGGCCGCGGTGCCGGGGCGCGAGCCGCGCGTCGCGGTGGACATCGGCTGCGGTCCGGGCAACTCGACCGAAGTGCTGGCCGCCTGCTTTCCCGGCGCGAGCGTGACCGGGCTGGACAGCTCGGCCGACATGGTCGAAGCCGCGCGCAAGCGGTTGCCTGGATTGCGGTTCGAGGTAAGCCGCATCGAAACCTGGTACGACCCGGGCCCCTACGACGTGATCCTCGCCAACGCCGTGCTGCAATGGCTGCCCGACCACGGCCGCCTGCTGCCCGCGCTTGCCGCGAAGCTGGCGCCCGGCGGCAGCCTCGCAATCCAGGTGCCCGACACGCTGGACACGCCCGCGCACCGCCTGATGCGCGAAGTCGCCGCCGACGGCCCGTGGGCCGGTAAGCTGGCCGCCGCTTCGCAGGCGCGTACCGGGCTGCAGGGCGCTGGCTGGTACTACGAACTGCTGCGCACGCATTGCGCAGCGGTCGATGTCTGGCACACCACCTACCACCACGCGCTGGCCGGTGGCCCGGCGGCGATTGTCGAGTGGTTCAAGGGCACCGGCCTGCGCCCCTTCCTGGACCCGCTGGATGAAGCCGAGCGCGCGGCTTACCTGGTGCGCTACACCGCGGAAGTGGCGCGCGCCTATCCGCCGATGGCGGACGGCACGGTGCTGCTGCCGTTCCCGCGGTTCTTCATCGTGGCCACGCGCTGACGGGCGGGGCCGGGGATTGTTTCAGGCGCTGGCTGTGAGCGCGCTGACGTCCATCACGTACATCTGCCGTTCGCCGTCATGGATCGAGTCAATGCAGGCGTGGCGGCCGTCGCGGCTCCAGCGCGGATGCAGGTCGCAGCGGTTCTCTTTCTTCAGGCCCGGGTCCGTGTAGAAGCTGCCCAGGTCGTGGCGCAGGCCGGTGGCCACGTCGTAGAGAAAGAGGATCCGCTCGTTGGTGGCACTGTCTGGATAGGTGTCGCTGAGCAACCAGTTGCGCGCCACCGGCGAGAACGTCATGTGGCCGTTTTCGGTCAGCACGCCCTTACCGACGACCTGCACCTCGCCGCCCACGCTGTCGTGATAGAGGTGGTAATGGATGCTGCCGGCGTGCGGCCCCCACACGATGATGTGTTCGTCATCCCGCCACAGCGGATGCGAGATCTGGTACTCGGACTTCTCGTAGTCGAACGTGCCGACCGCGTTGGGATCGAAATCCTCCGCGAGCTGCGGCAGCGGATGGTCGGAGCACTCCAGCAGGCGCAGGTCGGAGCCGTCCGGATTGACCGTGATGAGCCGGTGCAGGAAGCACGTCTCGTCCTTGACGCGCTCGGTCCAGCGGTGCAGCAGCAGCACGCGCGACGAGCCCGGATTGATCTCGATATGGCTGACCCAGTGGATGGCCTTGTCCATCGAGGCCTTCGGGTGGAAGTTGCGCAGGTCCTGGTAGCTCAGCACCAGGCGCGTCTCGCCGGTACGCAGGTCCATGTAGTGGATGCCGTCGTTTGCCGGCGCGTTGGGCAGAGGCGGTTGTGGCGTCGCGTCGCTGTAGCCGATGGTCTGGTGCGTCATGTACAGGCGGCGGTAATTCACGCAAAGGCTGTACTCGCTGCTCGGCGCGACCACATACACGGGCATGGGCAGCGTCTTGTCTTCGCCCGTCTCCACGTTGTGCAACGTTGCGCCTAAGTGCGGATAAATGGCCGACGCGTCGTCCGTCCGGCAGTTGTAGATGAGCTGCCTGCCGGGCGCGCCATCCAGCCACTGCAGTTGCGCTCCCATCTGCCAGTTCCAGGCGGTGGTCTGGCCTACGCGGTGGAAGCGGTCGCCGTCCTGCAGGTCGAAGAAGCCGATCTCGGCCACCAGGTCCGGTGTCAGTTCGGCGTCGGCCATCGGCACGCGCTGCGCCAGCACGTAGCGCTGGCTGCGGTCCCAGGTGCTCTTGTTGTAGTAGCCGAAGAAATGGTGGAGGCCGTCCGCGCCCAGCCGCCGGTAGGGCTGCGGGCTGGCAATGATGCGTGAGGAATGCATGAGGCTGGGTTTCCGTTGAGACTGGGTGTGCTGGTGCAAGGCGGGTTTGCCGCCTTGGTATTGCGCGGCTTTACTCCGTGTTATTCCGCGCTGATCTTGCCCTTGGCGATGACCTGGTCCCAGCGCGCTTTTTCCGTCGCGATAAAGCGCTGCGCGGCGTCGCGGGTGTTGGCCACGGGGGTCATGCCTTGCTCCTGCAGACCCTGGCGGAACTCGGGCGTGGCGACGATCTGCCGGATATCGGCGTTGAGCTTGTCGGCGATCGCGTCCGGCACCTTGGCGCTGACGGCCACCGTGGTCCAGGACGTTGCCACGAAGCCGGGATAGCCGGACTCCGCCGCCGTCGGCACGCCGGGCAGCGCGGGCGAGCGCACCTTGCCGGTCACGGCCAGCGCCTTGAGCTTGCCCGAGCGGATGTAGGACAGCGTGGTCGGCGGGTTCTCGAACATCATGTCGATCTGGCCGCCCAGCAGGTCGGTCATGGCCGCCGCGCTGCCTTTGTAAGGCACATGGACCAGCGGCGCGCCGGCGTTGAGCTTGAAGAGCTCGCCCATCATATGGACCGAGGACCCGACACCCGCCGAGCCGAATGTCATCGTGTCCGGGCGCTGGCGCGCGGCCGCTGCCAGCTGCTGCAGGTTGCTGGCGGGCACCTTCGGGTTCACCACGACCACGTGCGGCATCTCAGCCAGCACGGTGACGATCTTCAGGTCCGTGGCCGGGTTGTAGTTGAGCTTCTTGTAGGTGTTGTATGTGGCGTGCAGGCCGATGGAGCCAAGCAGCAGGGTGTAGCCGTCGGCAGGTGCATCGACCACGGCCTTGCCGCCGATATGGCCTCCCGCGCCCGGGCGGTTTTCCACCACCACGGATTGTTTGTAGAGCCGGCCCAGGCGGTCTGCCAGCATGCGGCCCTGCATGTCGGAGCTGCCGCCAGCGCTGAACGGCACGATGATGCGAATGGTCCTGTCGGGGTATCCCTGCTGGGCGAACGCGCTGCCCGCGAAGGTGGCGCCTAGGACGGCCGCGGCTACGCAGGATTTCCAGCCATGCTTGAACAGCAACTTTCGCAATTTCCGCTTCATCGGTGTGTTCTCCCTCATTTTTGACCACCAGGCCCGGCTATCGGCGGCGGCGTTCGTCTTGATCGTGCGGCGAGTGTAGGGGGGCGACCTTATTCTGAATAATGCTTTATCGGGAGGGGGCTATGCAGCCGTGATATATCCTCCCGATCTGATCGATCGTGACGTTTCCCATGCCCAGACCCCTGAATTTCCGTGAAATCGAAGCCTTCCGGGCGGTGATGCTCACCGGCACCACCACCGCCGCCGCCGTGATGCTGCACACGACCCAGCCGTCGGTGAGCCGGCTGCTGGCCCAGATGCAGGCCGCGGCGGAGCTCAAGCTGTTCGATATACAGAAGGGGCGGCTACGCCCCACGCAGGAAGCGCGCCGCTTGTTCGAGACGGTGCAGCATCACTTCATGGGGCTGGCAAGGATCGAGCAGGACGTGGCGGTGCTGCGTAAGTCGGGCACCGGCGTACTGCGCATCGGCTGTACACCATCTCTCGGGCTGGGCGTGATGCCGCAAGTGGTCGGCGAGTTCTCGCGCCGCCACGCCGATGTGCATGTCAACCTGCAGACGGTAGGCGGGCACCATCTGCGCGAGGGCCTGCTCAATGGTCAGTATGACCTGGTGCTGTCCACCAGCCATCTCGACGATCCCCACTTCGATGTGCGGGTCATGCATCGCACCAGCGCCGTTTGCGTCATGCATCCCGGTCACGCGCTGGCCGGGCGCGGCACGATTCACGTGCGCGACCTGCAGGGCCAGTTCCTGCTCACCCTGAACGCCGATGACGAACTACACGTGGCGTTTCTGCGCGGCATGCGGCAGTGGCAGGTGGAGCCATCGGCCACCATCGAGACCACTTACTCCGGCACGATCTGCAGCATGGCGGCTGAGGGGGCCGGCATCGGCATCGTGAACCCGTACGTGGCCGAGGTATTCGCGCATGGGCTGCGCGTGCTGCCGCTGCTGCCGGCTTGCCCGGTGGAAGTGCGCATGGCGCTGTCCAGCCAGTCGGCCAGCTCCGCAATTACCGAGGAATTCGCCGCGCTGCTGGAGACTCGCTTTGCAGCGCGCGACGCGCGCTGATCCGGCCAGGCTCAGGCCTTGCGCAGGTAGCAGGCCTTGAGCATGAAGCTGCCGGCGTCCATCTTGCAATCGACCTCGTGGTCGCCGCCCACCAGCCGGATGCTCTTGACCTTGGTGCCCATCTTCAGCGTGATGGATGAGCCCTTGACCTTCAGGTCCTTGATCAGCACCACGGCGTCGCCGTCGTTCAGCACGGCGCCGTTGGCATCTTTCACCACGGCCTGGGCGCTGTCATCGTCCTGCGCGGCGGCCACCATGGCCCACTCATGGCCGCAGTCGGCGCAGACGTAGTTGTCGCCGTCGGGGTAGGTGTTTTCCAGGGCGCATTGGGGGCAGGCGGGGATGGTGGGCATGACGGCTTCCGGTTGCTTGAGGCTYGAGATTTTTGGGGGCTAGAGTATAGCGKGCGGGGCGGCGTTGCCGCCCAAAGCCGCTTAGCCTTTCCAGCGGCCGTGTTACTCCGGCGCGCCGCGAGGCGCGACGCGCAGGACGTTCGTGCGCCAGGCCGGCCTAGTTGCCGTGGCTGGCGTCCTTCGCATCGCGCAATGCCAGAGCCTGGCGGTTGCGTGCGCTGCCGCCGCGCCGACGGTCCGCCAGCGGCAGGCCGCCGCGCGCGGCCATCTGCCGGGAGCGCTGCTCCAGCCGCATCAGCATGTCATCCAGTTGCGCGACTTCCTTGTCCTCGAGTGCATCCAGCAGTTCAAGGTTGACCTGTTTCGTCAGCGGGAAGATCTCGGCGTACAGGGCCTCGCCCGCAGCGGTCGGCGCCAGCGTGACCTGCCGTGCATCACCGGGCCGCGCCACCCGGCTGATCAGCTTCTTGTCCACCAACACCGTGATCGTGCGCGAGGCGCGGGGACGGTCCAGGTGGGCCAGTTGCGCCAGCTCGGACGAGCTCATCGCACCGTGCGCGGCGAGCAGCGCCAGCAGGCGCCATTCCCTGCGGGTGATGCCGAATTGCCCTTCGCAATAGCGGATCACGATGCCACCGGCATCCGCCAGCAGGCAGCTCAGCCGGTAGAGGAAGAGGTCTTCGATCGATTGTGGCTGGTTCAGGCGATCTACGGCTGGATTGGAAGCTGGCATGGGGGCGGCCCAGATGAATCGAATCATAGGTTCGTGATCGCGCGGCCTGGCAAGGAGGCGCGCGGGAAGCTGCATTACAGGCCTGCGGCGTCACGGCGTCAAGAAATGCAATGAATGCGGCGCGCTGCGCAAGGGCCTGACGGTGCAGCCGGTCATGGMATAGGCCTTGGAAACGCCGTTCATCGTCAGCGTGCGCGCCGCCAGGCGCGGCTCGACCGCGGCGATGGTATGGACGCGCGCGCCGTCAAACATCAGGTGCTCGTCGATGTCATCCGACAGGATCAGCACGTGCGGGTGCGCCAGCCGCATCTCGGCAAGCGCCGCCAGCTCGCCGTGCGTGTAGACCGCGCCTGTGAGGTTGGATGGCGAATTCAGGATGAGCCAGTGCGTCCTCGGGCCGATTACCCTGGGGAGGGCGGCCGGCGATGGGGGCGCTCATCGGACAGACCCGCGCGGGCCGTATCGAGAAGGATCGTGCCTGGCTTGCGCGGCGCGAGGCATCGCGTCCAACCTGTCCATCCGGGCGTGGCCGGTTGGCCGCGATGGACTGGCGATGGGGCCGGAAATGATTGAAATGATTGATTAGAACAATCGACGGCATGGCAAGTAGAGTTGTCCGGCATGACGGCGCCGTGAGGCGCCGCAGTGCGAGTGCATGCATAACAAAACAACGGAGACCACGCCATGTTCCATCGCCTTGCCGCCCCATTGCGGGCCGCAACCCTTGCGCTCCTGCTCTGCGCGCCGGGACTCGCCGCGCACGCCCAGGAGCGCTATCCGGCCAAGCCGGTGCGCTTCGTCAACTCGTTTCCGCCCGGCGGCCCGTCAGATTTGCTGGCCCGTTCAGTGGCCGAGGTGCTGCAGGGCGAGCTTAAGCAGGCCTTTGTGGTCGAGAACAAGCCGGGGGCGGGCGGCAACCTGGGCGCAGGCGCGGTGGCCAAGAGCCCGGCCGATGGCTACGCGGTGCTGTTCGGCATCGATACCACCTTTACCGTCAATCCGCATATCTACAGYACCATGCCGTTCCGGCCCGGCGAGCTCAAGCCCTTGATGATACTGGCCAGTTCGGGTTTGCTGGTAGGCGCGTCGCCGTCGTCGGGCATCGCTTCCTTGCCGGACCTGGTCAAGCAGGCCAAGGAGAAGCGCCTGAACTTCAGCTCCGGCGGCAGCGGCAGTCCGGGCCACCTGGCCATCGAGGAGTTCCAGCGTGCCACCGGCCTCAAGC
>NZ_JBFTSF010000197.1:0-12247 GCF_056399905.1 Cupriavidus sp. 01L46 | reverse complement strand
GGCCATGTTTGAGCATCGCCTTAAGGCGATGTGAGTTTGGCCCCCGGCCGCTCTTTTTGTCTTCCGACGAGGAGTCTTTCGCCCCATCCGGGTCGCCTTCTTTGCCTACTTTCTTGGCGAGACAAGAAAGTAGGTCGCCGCCCCGAAGGGGGGGTGAAACTGCCTTTGACTTTGCAGTTAAGCAGTTAAGCAGTTAAGCAGTTGCAGTTGCAGTTAAACCCACCACCACCCCACCATCCCCAAAAAGCGAAAAAGCGCGAACAACCGCCCGCGCCTGATCACTATCAACCAACCCAACCCTTATGCCACCGCATCCGCCGGCTGCTTCTGCAGCAAAGCCAGCAACTGCGCCAACTCATCCCGCAACTTGCGACGGTCGACAATCATATCGATCGCGCCCTTCTGCAGCAGGAACTCGGCCCGCTGGAAACCTTCCGGCAGCTTCTCGCGCACGGTCTGCTCGATCACGCGGGGACCGGCAAAACCGATCAACGCCTTGGGCTCAGCGATCACCACATCGCCCAGGAACGCAAAGCTGGCCGAAACACCACCCATGGTGGGATCGGTCAACACGCTGATGAACGGCAACTTGGCGTTCGACAGCTGGTTCAGCATGGACGTGGTCTTGGCCATCTGCAGCAGCGACAGCAGGCTTTCCTGCATGCGTGCGCCGCCCGTGGCGGTGATGCAGATGAACGGCACCTTCTGCTCCAGCGCCGCCTGGGCGCCACGCACGAAGCGCTCGCCTACCACCGAGCCCATGGAGCCGCCCATGAATTCGAACTCGAAGCAGCTCACCACTACCGGAATGGTGTGAATGGCACCGCCGATCACGACCATGGCATCGGTCTCGCCGGTGTCGTCCATGGCGGTCTTGATGCGGTCCGGGTATTTCTTGGTGTCCTTGAACTTCAGTGCGTCGACCGGCAGGATTTCCTGGCCGATTTCATAGCGGCCTTCGGCGTCCAGCAGCCCGTCGAGGCGGGCGCGGGCGCGGATGCGCATATGGTGGTCGCACTTGGGGCAGACGTGGAGGTTGGCCTCGACGTCGGTCCGGTACAACACCGACTCGCACGACGGGCACTTGACCCACAGCCCTTCCGGAATGCCCTTGCGGGTGGAGGGGTCGGTCTGTTGAATCTTGGGAGGGAGGAGTTTATCCAACCAGCTCATGAAAGGCTCCTTTCGGCACATGCGCGGAACATGTCAGGCCGCGAATTTACCATGCCTGCGGTCCGCAGTCCCCGTTCCGCCGGGGCGATGCGCCTGTTGCGGCACAACGGCCGTCAAAATCAGTGTTTTTTGCTGCATTCGCCACCCGTGCGTCGACACAGGCGGCGTCGCTTCAATCACATTCAGGCATCCAGCGCCTGACGGATTTCCGCGATGAACGACTGCAGCGATTGTACCGCCTGGTCGCGCGGCGCATCTTCGAGCAATTGCACCAGGCGGCTGCCGATCACCACGGCGTCGGCCACGCTGCCGATCGTGCGCGCGGTCTGCGCGTCGCGGATGCCGAAGCCCACGCCCACCGGCAGGTTGGCATGGCGCTTGATCAGCGGAATGCGGGCGGCCACGCTGTCGAGGTCGATGGTGGCCGAACCGGTCACGCCCTTGAGCGACACGTAGTACAGGTAACCGCTGGCCAGCTTGGCCACGGCTTCGATGCGATCGTCGGTGGACGTCGGCGCCAGCAGGAAGATCGGGTCCATCTCGTTGGCGCGCATCTGCGCGGCGAAGGACTCGCACTCCTCGGGCGGGTAGTCGACCACCAGCACGCCATCGACACCGGCGGCGCGCGCGGCCTTGGCGAAGGTTTCCTCGCCCATGCGCTCGATCGGGTTGGCGTAGCCCATCAGCACCACGGGCGTCGCCGCGTTGGTCTGGCGGAACTCGGCCACCCAGGCCAGCACCTTGGTCAGCGTCACGCCCTGCGCAAGCGCGCGCTCGGAGGCACGCTGAATCACCGGGCCGTCGGCCATCGGGTCGGAGAATGGCACGCCAAGCTCGATCACGTCGGCCCCGCCCGCCACCAGCGCGTGCATCAGCGCGACCGTCAGGCCGGGCTCGGGGTCACCAGCGGTGATGAACGGAATCAGGCCCTTCTTGTTCTGCGCGGCCAGCGCCGCGAAAGTCGTTTTGATTCGGGACATGGTCATTGAGCGAGAGTGGGCAGCGGCGTGGACGAGGCAGCCAGCAGGGGCTCATCGTTCGCGGCTGCGATGTTCAGGGTAGCGGGCGCGGCCTGCGGCGTAGTGATGCATGCCGCGACGCGCGCGCGCGCCACGTCGACATAGTCGGGATTCATCTCGAAGCCGACGAAGCGGCGCCCGTGCAACGCACAGGCTACGGCCGTGGTGCCGCTGCCGGTGAACGGATCGAGCACCAGCCCGCCCGGCGGGCAGCTGGCCAGCACCATGCGTTGCACGATATGCAAGGGCTTCTGGGTCGGGTGATTGGCGCGCTCCGGATCTTGCCGGTGGATACGCGGCACGCTCCACAGGTCCTTCGGGTTGTAGCCAACCTCCAGCCACTTCTTGCCCTCGAAGCGCGGACGGCTGCGCGCCTTCTTGGTCTCGGCGTCGTACGGCACGCGCACCGGGTCGAGGTCAAAGTAGTAGTCGCGAGCCCGGGCAAAAAAGCCGATGTTGTCGTGCACCGAGGAATACTTGCGCGTGGTGCCGCCCATGCTCGGCACGCGCCGGTCCCAGATGATCTCGTTGATCATGGTCAGGCGCTGCTTGAGCATCACGAACAGCTCCGGCGAGTATTGCCAGGTGCAGAACAGGTAGAGCGAGGCGCGCGGCGCCAGCTTGGGCACCACCGCATCGATCCAGCTCGCGGACCATTCCAGGTAGGCGTCGCCGGACAGGCGATCGGAGTCATTGCCGTAGTCCTTGCCCAGGCCATAGGGCGGATCAGCCACGATCAGGTCGATGGAGCCGTCGGCAATGCGCTTGATGCCTTCCAGCACGTCTTCCTGGTAGAGCGTCAGTTGCGGTGCGGCGATGGGCGCGGACGGGGCGCCGCCTTCAGCGGCGCCCGGCGGGAGAAAATCGCGCATCAGAGSKTCARCCCCGAACGCTCGGCCACGGTRTGCATGTCCTTGTCGCCRCGGCCGGACARGTTCACCAGCAGCAGCTTGTCCTTGGGCAGCGTGGGAGCGAGCTTGCAGGCATAGGCGATGGCGTGGCTGGACTCCAGCGCCGGGATGATCCCTTCGATGCGGCAACAGTCGTGGAAAGCCTTGAGCGCTTCCTCATCGGTGATCGGGACATACTCGGCGCGGCCGATATCCTTGAGCCATGCGTGCTCGGGGCCTACGCCGGGATAGTCCAGGCCGGCGGAGATCGAATGGGTCTCGATGATCTGGCCGTTGGCGTCCTGCAGCAGGTAGGTGCGGTTGCCGTGCAGCACGCCCGGCGTGCCGCCGATCAGCGCGGCGGCGTGGCGGCCGGTTTCCAGACCGTCGCCGGCAGCTTCCACGCCGATCAGGCGCACATCCTTGTGCTCGATGTACGGATAGAAGATGCCCATGGCATTGGAGCCGCCGCCCACGCAGGCGATCACGGCATCGGGCTGGCGGCCCGTCATTTCCGGYATCTGCAGCTTGGCCTCTTCGCCGATCACGCACTGGAAGTCGCGCACCATCATCGGGTAAGGATGCGGGCCGGCCACGGTGCCGATGATGTAGAAGGTGTTCTCGACGTTGGTGACCCAGTCGCGCATGGCTTCATTGAGCGCGTCCTTGAGGGTCTTGGAGCCGCTCTCCACCGGCACCACGGTGGCACCCAGCAGCTTCATGCGGTAGACGTTGGCGGCCTGGCGCTTGACGTCTTCCGAGCCCATGTAGACCACGCACTCCATCCCGAAACGCGCGGCAATGGTCGCGGTAGCCACGCCGTGCTGGCCGGCACCGGTCTCGGCGATCACGCGCGGCTTGCCCATGCGCTTGGCAAGCAGTGCCTGGCCGATCACGTTATTGATCTTGTGGGCGCCGGTGTGGTTGAGGTCTTCGCGCTTCAGATAGATCTGCGCGCCGCCGAGCATCTCGCTCCAGCGCTGTGCGTGATAGATCGGCGAGGGGCGGCCGACGAAATGCTTCAGCTCGCGGCGGTATTCCGCGTCGAACTCCGGATCCTTCTGGAAGTGCGCATAGGCTTCGCGCAGTTCGTCCAGCGCGTGCACCAGGGTCTCGGATACAAAGGAACCACCATAGGGGCCGAAATGGCCACGGGAATCGGGCAGGTCGTACATGAGTCAGCTCTTCTGAACAGGGCCCTTGCCGGTCTGGCAGGGGTCCGATGACGTTAGGGTCGTGCGCGGGGCAGGTGCGATTTGCGCGGGATAGGCGGGAGGCCGAGCGCCGGGTCGGCGCCTTGACTCACCCGGCATCCGCGCTGCGCACCGCGCGCACGAAGGCGGCGATCCTGGCGTGGTCTTTCACGCCTTTGGCAGCCTCCACGCCGCTGCTTACATCGACAGCGTAGGGCCGCACGCGCTCAATCGCGCCAGCGACGTTTTGCGCGTTCAACCCACCACTCAAAACGATCCGAGGAGCGGCGCTTGCGGTCGGGTTGTGGGTGGGCGGAAGCCATGCCGGGGGTATCAGGGTCCAGTCGAAGACGTGCCCGCCACCGCCGTAGCCTTCGACGAAGGCATCAAGCAGCAAGGCAGCGGCATCACGATGCAGATCTGCGAATTCTACCAAATCGAGGCCCGGCTGCACGCGTGCCGCGCGCAGAAACGGCAGCCGGCAGCGCTGGGCCACCAGGGTGCAGTCCTCGGGGCGCTCGTCGCCGTGGAATTGCAGTAGCGTAAGCGGCACACGCTCCACCACATGGGCAATATGGTCGGCCTCGGCATTGACGAACAGGCCCACCACCGACACGAAGGGGCCGGCGGCTTCGGCCAGCGCCGCGGCGCGTGCCACCTCGACAAAGCGCGGGCTGCCCGGATAGAACACCAGGCCGATCGCGTCGGCGCCGGCATCGACCGCGGCGCGGACATCTTCMTCGCGCGTCAACCCGCAGATCTTGATGCGGGTGCGCAGCGGCGCGCTGTCCGCTTCAGGCAACTGGGTCATTGGCAAACACTCCATGAAACAGGCTGGCGGCCGTGTCGGCGACCGGGATCTGGTACGGCTCAGGATACTTCACCCCGGCCAGGTAAAGGCCATCGGGCATGAAAGTGGGCGCTGCCTTGGCGCGGTTGCGCCCTGCCAGCACTTCGGCCAGCCACTCCGGCGGGTTGCGTCCCCGCCCTACCGCCACCAGGCAACCCATCAGGTTGCGCACCATGTGGTGCAGGAAGGCGCTGGCGCGAAAGCGCACGAACAGCCAGTCGCCGTCAGCCTTCAAGGTGATGTCGTACATGGTCTTGACCGGCGACTTCGCCTGGCACTCGGCGGCGCGAAAGGCCGAGAAATCGTGCTCGCCCAGCAGGCAGCCCGCGGCCGTGCGCATGGCGTCGACGTCCAGGCCCTTGCCTGGCGGCAGCATCAGGTAGCCCGCCCTTCCGTGCACCAGCGGCACACGGTGCGGCCCCACGTAGAGCGCGTAGTAATACATGCGCTCGAAGGCCAGGAAACGCGCATGGAAGCTGTCGTCCACCGGCTTGGCCCATTGCAGCGAGATGCTGGGCGGCAGGAAGGCGTTGACGCCGCGCACCCAGGAAAACGGTTCGCGCGTCAGCTCGGTGTCGATGTGGATCACCTGGCCGAGCGCGTGCACGCCGGTATCGGTGCGGCCCGCCACTGTGGTCGGCACCCGGCTGCCGGCGAACTGCGCGATGGCGTCTTCWAGCCGGTCCTGCACCGTATTGCGGTGCGGTTGCGACTGCCAGCCGGAGAARGCGGCRCCGTCATAGTGGAGGCCGAGGGCRATGCGGKTCATGRGGCGGAAATTGACGATCTACGGGAGCTAGCGAAAACGGCGCGGCGCCGATGAGAATCGCCCGATTGCCGGCTCGCGGAAAAACAAATGCGCCGGGAGCCACGCTCCCGGCGCATTGGTGGCGAGCTGCCGGGCGCATCGCTTGCGCACAGCCCGCCATTCTACAGCTTGCTTGTCAGCCCGCCTGCAGGCTGCCGGTCAGGCCACGTCCCGCAGCAAAGTCTTGGCTTCGGTCAACAGAGGATCCTGCGACTGCTCCACCACTTCCTGCAGCAACTCCCGCGCGCCTTCCTTGTCGCCGATCTCGATATAGGCGCGGGCCAGGTCGAACTTGATCTGCATGTCGCGGCCACCATCGGCGGCGTCGGCCGACAGCGTGCTCGGCGAGATGCCGCGCGCCGTGTCCAGCCCGCTTTCCGCGCTCACGCGCGACAGGTCGATCGGCTCGGACAGCTTGCCGTCGCGCAGCATGGTCGGCGCCGGCAGCGACGCACCGAACGAGGAACGCGCCTCGTCATGCACTTGCGCCAGGCTGTCGGCCCGCGCGTCGGTGTGGCCTGCCGGGCTGAGGTCCAGCGAGATGCCGGACATGTCGAAGTCGAGCGGACGGCTACGCGTAGGCGTATCCAGCGCCGGCACGTCGTCATGACCGCCGACGTCATGGGGCTGCGGCAGATCCAGGCCAAGGCCGTCGTCCAGGCGCGCGGCGAGCGCCGAAGGCACCGCCTCGCCATTGCCGAACACGCGCGAGGCGGACTCGGGCGCGGTGATCGGCGCACCGGCCGCCGGCGCGGGGAACCCATCCAGCGGCAGCGCGAAGTCTGCCAGGTCCGCCAGCGGGGTTTCGCGCGGTGCCGCCGCCAGGTCTTGCGACGGATCGTGGGTGCGCCACTGATCGGCCGGCAAGGTGGTGGTGTCAAGCGACGCGACATCGGGCGCCACACTCAAATACAAGGCATTGTTCGGATCGAGGCTACGCCCCATCTCCGCTGCCTGTGTCCACTCCGCCCCGTGTCCTCCAGTCTGGGCGAACATTTCTTCTGCAATCACGCGAAAACCTTCCACATCCTGACGAGTGTTGTAAATCTCCATGAGCTTGAGGCGGATCGCCTGGCGCTCAGGGTTTTGCTGCAGGGCTTCGCGCAGGATTTCCTCGGCCTGCACATCGCGCCCGTAGGCGATATAGACATCGGCCTCGGCGATCGGATCGACTTCGTTGGCTTCCGCGGCATTGTTGCCAATGCKGAAATCCGCCCCGAACACGCTGTGCTGCGAGGTGTCCACGCTCTGCCCGCCCGCAGTGCCGAACAGCGAATTGCCGCCGGCCATGACGGTGCTTTCCTGCGACAGGATGCTGTCCCCGAAGGCCGCGCCGTCGCTGGTCTTTTGTTGCTGGCGCCGGCGATAGATCGCGTAGCCGCCCAGCAGGGCAATCAATAGCCCGCCGCCCGGCAGCAGCATCGGATTGGCCAGCAGGTCTTCGATGAAGGACGGCTGGGCCACCGGCGTGGGCTGCGTCACGACCGGCGGGCGCTTGGCCGCCGGCGTGGAAGCGGCAGCAGGATTGGCGGCAGCCGCAACGGTGGCGTCAGCGGCATTCGTGCCGGCGATACTGGCACCAGCAGTGGCCGCAGGCGCGGACGCCGGGGATGCTGCGGCGGCCGTGGCCGCGCTGGCGCCAGCGCTGGCCGTTGCCGGGGCCGGCGCGGCTGCGTCGGCCTTGGCAGCCTCAGCCGGAACCACGGCAGGTGCGGCCGCAGGGACTGCAGGGGCTGCTGCCGAGTCCTTGCCTGCCCCCTTCTCCTTCTGTACCTGGGCCAGCTTGGCGATCTCGGCGTTCTTCAGCTCGACCAGCCGCTGCATGTCGTTCACATTCTTCTCAAGCTGCGCGAGGCGTGCCTCGGCCTCCTTGAGCTGCCGTTCCTTGGCGATATTGGCTTCGGTTGCCGCAGCGGCAGCAGCCTGGCTGCCACGATCGGGCTTGCTGAGCTTGAGCTCGTCGCGTGGGCCGGCGGCCGGTGCGGCTTGCTCCTGCACGCGCGCGGTGACGTTGCCCGACTGTTCGCGGCCACTGCCGGCCTCGACCGAGCGCCCCGCCGCCGCCGTAGCCAGGCGGCTGCGGTAAGCGTCGAAGCCCTGCGTGCGCGCCACCACTTCGCGGCGTGCCGCGCGGGGCGTGACCGATTGCGCTTCTTGCTGGCTAGGCAGCTTGAGCACAGCGCCCGCCTTGAGGCGGTTCATATTGCCGCCAACGAAGGCATTCGGATTGTTGCGATAAAGCGCGACCAGCATCTGGTCCAGCGATACCGAATCCTGTCCCTGGGACGCCTCGCCGGCAATGGCGGAGAGGTTGTCGCCGCGCTGCACGGTGTAGGTGCCGCCAGCCGCGGCAGCACCCTCCGCCGAAGCCTGCGTGGCGGCGCGGTGCGGACGCGGCGCCGGGGCCTTGGCCTGGGGCCGTGGCGCCGGGCTGGCCGCCACGGGAGGCGGAGCCTGCACCGACGGCGCGGGCACGGGCGCGGCGCTTGGCGCGGGCGCCGCCGGGCTGGTGGCGCCGGATTCGTCAGGGGTGCCCGCCTGCACTACCGTGGCAGGCGAGAAAGTCTGGTTCGAAGGCTTGGCTCCTGCCGGATCCAGCAGGAAAGTGTACGCGCGCGACACCTTGCCGCTCGCCCATGTCATGTCCACCAGGATATCGACAAAGGGCTCGCTGAGCGGCTGGGTTGACCGGACCCGCGCCACATAGCTCCCGTTGGGGCGGCGCTCGACCTGCAGCCGCAGGCTGCTGACCGCGGGCAGATACGTCAGGCCGGCCTTGGCATACGCATCGGGAGACGCCAGCTTGACGGCCAGGCCGTCCGCCTCTTCCGCGCTGACGCCACTAATATCGATTTCCGCTTGCAGCGGCTGACCCAGATTCGACTGTACCCGTAATTGCCCAAACCCCGCGGCATAAGCGGCCGGCTGCGCGAGCAGCAAACCGAGTGCCGTGAAGGCCAGCGTTGACCAGCGCTGGCGGGCGGTAGGCGCATCTTTCCGGCGATGTTGGCTCACACTCACCTTGTGCTCCGTTGTGTTCTAGTAGTGAAATTAACTTAACATCAATGGTTTAGCGCAGCAAGTTAGCGTCCCGACTGAGCCCCGCGCCAACTCGTACGGACGTGCGGATAACCGCCCCGCAGCCCGGCATATGCCGCCTGTATTGTGACGCAACGCCGGGAAGAATAGGCGCCCGGGCGTGACAACGCCGCGCACAGGCGCGGCGTTGTTATCAAAGCCCGTGGTTTCTGTTGCCTTGCTGCAACGGAACCACGGAGGCCTTGCGCGGAGCCTCAAGACATGGACCAAGACATGACTCAAGCGCTCCTTGGGAGCAAGTCCCTGGCTCAGGCTTCGATCAGGATGCGCAGCATACGACGCAGGGGCTCGGCGGCGCCCCACAGCAGCTGATCGCCGACGGTGAAGGCCGAGAGGTATTCCCCACCCATCTGCATCTTGCGCAGGCGTCCCACCGGAATGGTCAGGGTGCCGGTCACGGCGGCCGGCGTGAGGTCGGTCATGCTGGCCTCACGGGTATTCGGCACCACCTTGGCCCACTGGTTGTTTTCGGCCAGCATGGCTTCGATCTCATCGAGCGGCACATCGCGGCGCAGCTTGATGGTCAGCGCCTGCGAATGGCAGCGCATGGCGCCAATGCGCACGCACAGGCCGTCCACGGCAATCGGCGCAGCGCCGGTCGCACCCAGGAAGCCTTCGCCGCGGCCCAGGATCTTGTTGGTCTCGGCGCCGGCCTTCCATTCTTCCTTCGACACGCCGTTGCCCAGGTCCTTGTCGATCCAGGGAATCAGGTTGCCAGCGAGCGGCACGCCGAACTGCTTGGTTTCGTCGGCGGACAGGCCGTGCTGGGTCGCCAGGATGGTGCGGTCGATTTCCAGGATGGCCGATGCCGGGTTATCCAGCAGCGACTTGACCGATGCATTGAGCGTGCCGAACTGCGTCAGCAGCTCACGCATGTGCTGCGCGCCACCGCCCGAAGCAGCCTGGTAGGTCATGGACGTCATCCAGTCGATCAGGTCGTGCTGGAACAGGCCGCCCAGGCCCATCATCATGCAGCTKACCGTGCAGTTGCCGCCGATGAAATTCTTGACGCCCTTCGCCAGCGCGTCCTTGATGACACCAAGGTTGACCGGATCCAGCACGATGATGGCATCGTCCTTCATCCGCAGCGAGGACGCCGCGTCGATCCAGTAGCCCTTCCAGCCAGCTGCGCGCAGCTGCGGGAAAATCTCGTTGGTGTAGTCACCGCCCTGGGCGGTGAGGACAACGTCGCACTTCTTCAGCGCTTCGATGTCGTTCGCGTCCTTGAGCTTGGTTTCATTCTTGGCCATGGCCGGAGCCTGGCCGCCAGCGTTGGACGTGCTGAAGAATACGGGCTCGATATGGTCGAAATCGCGCTCTTCCTGCATGCGTTGCATCAGGACGCTGCCGACCATTCCTCGCCAGCCGACGAGACCTACAATCATGACTAACCTCGGATGTGATTTGAACTTCCCCGCGCTTTCCTCGCCCGACGTGACTGCGCGGGGAAGACGAGCAGGCACGACGAACGATCTAGCCGATCGTTTTGGTAGTAATGGTTTTAATCGTCGTTGCGGTAAGCGGGTGGCCGTGCGAACCCAGGCCAACCGGGCTGCGGGTAGCAACCGGGGCGGCGATGGCAGTCGAGGGGGACTGGAAGATTCGGACCATTCGCAGAGTCTACACGATTTTGTGGCGCTGCCACACGGGGGAAATCGGGGACAAATGAAAGAAAAGGCGCCGCATGCGGCGCCTTTTCAACTTTAATGCGGCTTACAGTGCCGCGAGCACCGCCTCGCCCATTTCACGCGTGCCGACTTGCTTGCAGCCCGGTGTCAGGATGTCGCCGGTGCGGTAGCCCTGGGCCAGCACCTTCTTGACGGCGTTCTCGATGCGGTCGGCCTGCTCGGCGCGGTTCAGCGAGAAACGCAGCATCATCGCGGCCGACAGGATGGTGGCCAGCGGATTGGCCACGCCCTTGCCCGCGATGTCCGGTGCCGAGCCGTGCGACGGTTCGTACAGGCCCTTGTTGTTGGCGTCCAGCGAAGCCGACGGCAACATGCCGATCGAGCCGGTCAGCATGGCGGCCTCGTCMGACAGGATGTCGCCGAACATATTGCCGGTGACGATCACGTCGAAGCTCTTGGGCGCCTTGATCAGCTGCATGGCCGCGTTGTCCACGTACATGTGCGACAGCTCGACTTCCGGGTATTCCTTGTGCACGTCGATCACGACGTCCTTCCAGAACTGGAAAGTCTCGAGCACATTGGCCTTGTCCACGCTGCACAGCTTCTTGCCGCGCTTGGCCGCGGCCTGGAAGGCCACGTGGGCGATGCGGCGGATTTCCGGCTCGCTGTAGCGCATGGTGTCGAAGCCTTCGCGTGCGCCCTTGAAAGGACCGTCCGGGGCTTCGCGCATGCCGCGCGGCTGGCCAAAGTAGATGTCGCCGTTCAGCTCGCGCACGATCAGGATGTCCAGGCCGGCCACCAGCTCGGGCTTCAGGCTGGACGCACCGGTCAGTTCCGGATAGCAGATCGCCGGACGGAAGTTGGCGAACAGCTGCAGGTGCTTGCGCAGGCCGAGGATGGCCTGCTCGGGACGCAGCGGGCGATCCAGCTTGTCGTACTTCCAGTCGCCCACGGCGCCGAACAGGATGGCGTCGGCTTCCCTAGCCAGCTTGAGCGTGGCGTCGGGCAGCGGATGGCCGCTGGCCTCGTAGCCGGCGCCGCCCACCGGGGCGGTTTCCATCTCGAATTTTTCGTCGAGCGCGTTGAGGACCTTGACGGCCTCCGCGATGATCTCGGGACCGATGCCGTCACCCGGCAGGACTGCGATTTTCATGCTTTGTCTTCCTTGTTTTGTCTCAGCGTACCAACCGGCCTCAGCCGACCACGCGGTTGTTCAGCCACGGCATCTTGGCCACGCGCTCGGCCTCATACGCCTTGATCTTGTCGGCATGGCGCAGGGACAGGCCGATATCGTCAAAGCCATTGAGCATGCAGTACTTGCGGAACGGCGCGATGTCGAACGGGTAGCTGTTGCCGCCCGGCGTGACCACCACTTGCTTATCGAGATCGATGGTCAGCTTGTAGCCGCTGAACGCATTGGTCTCGTTGAAGATATGGTCGACCTGCAACTCGGTCAGCACCACCGGCAGCAAGCCGTTCTTGTAGCAGTTGTTGAAGAAGATGTCGGCAAAGCTCGGCGCGATCACGGCGCGGAAGCCATATTGCGTCAGCGCCCAGGGTGCGTGCTCGCGCGAGCTGCCGCGCCGC
>NZ_JBFTSF010000196.1:0-22185 GCF_056399905.1 Cupriavidus sp. 01L46 | reverse complement strand
CATCAGCGCCGGCACGATCAGGTGCCAGCGGCGTTCGCGGCGGGCGTCGGCGCTGTGGCCAAGGAAGTTCATCACCACGATGGCGCAGATAAATGGAATCGCGCTGAGCAGGCCGATATTGAGGTTGCCGGTAACGCCGCTGGTCTTGACCAGTGTGGGCATCCAGAACGTCAGCGCATATTGCCCGGTGACAAAGCAGAAGTAGATCATGCACATCCACCAGACACGGCTGTCCTTGAACACGGCGCCGAGCGAATGGCCGGTGCCCGAGGCGCCAGCCTGGCGCGCGTCTTCCTCGATATTGCGCTTGAGCACACGCTTTTCGTTGGCGTCCAGCCACGGCGCCTGGTCGATGCCGTTCTTGAGCACGAACACGGTGATGATGCCGATCAGCAGCGCGGGCAGGGCCTCGATCAGGAACATCCATTGCCAGCCGCGCATGCCGCCGTAGTCATGGAAGGCATCCATGATCCAGCCCGACAGCGGGTTGCCGAACATCCCGGCCACCGGGATGCCCGACATGAACAGCGCGATCATCTTGGCGCGCCGGTTGGCCGGATACCAGTAGGTCAGGTAGAGGATCACGCCGGGATAGAAACCCGCCTCGGCCAGGCCGAGCAGGAAGCGCATGATGTAGAAGGTGGTGGGCGTCTTCACGAAGACGAACAGCGCCGAGATGATGCCCCACGTGATCATGATCCGCGCGATCCAGACGCGCGCGCCGAGCTTGTGCATCAGCAGGTTGCTGGGGACTTCGAACAGGAAGTAGCCGATGAAGAACAGCCCGGCGCCAAGGCCGAACACGGTTTCGGAAAACGCCAGGTCCTGCGCCATCTGCAGCTTGGCGAAGCCCACGTTCACGCGGTCCAGGTAAGCGATGACGTAGCACAGCATCAGGAACGGCATGATGCGCCAGAACACCTTGCTGTAAGCGCGTTTCTCGATGTCGCGGTCGATGTCTTGGCCGGCGCCGGTTAGCGCGGCCTGGGTGGATGCATGCATGGTTGTCTCCGTATATCGGCTTGGTTCCAGCTTGGTTCCGGCTTGATGCCCGTTGTTGGCGGCAAACCAGGGGCGAACGCTGCCCTTGCCGCGGCCCAGGCGTTAGCCAGGGCGGGCGGCGGGCGGTTCGGCTTTGCTTGTGTTTTTGTTGTTGGGGCTTTGTCGTGCCTGCGCGCGTGGTCCCTACCAGCGCGCCTTGAACGTATCGCGCAGTTCGGCCAGCGCTTGCTCGTCGAGCGGGTCAGGCTTGTCCTTGAGCATCAGCCAGAGCTTGGCGGTTTCTTCAAGTTCCTCGAGCGCGAAGGCGGCGCGCGAGACGGTGGCCTCCCACACCACCGGACCAAGGCGCGCKAGCAGCACGCCGCGCACTTCGGCGGCAAGCTGGGCAACGCGTGCCGCCACCGCCGGGTCGCCCGGGCGATGGTAGGGAATCAGCGGGATATGCCCGACTTTCATCACGTAGTAAGGCGTGATCGGCGGCAGCACGTCGTCTGGCTGCCATGCGCCTGCCAGGCTCAGCGCCACCAGGTGGGTGGAATGCGTATGCACCACGCCATGGGCCTGGGGGTTGTTGTCGTAGATGGCGCGGTGCAGGGTCAGCGTCTTGGACGGCTTGTCGCCGGCCACCCAATTGCCGCCGCTGTCGACCTTGGCAATGGCGGCCGGGTCCAGCATGCCCAGGCAGGCATCGGTCGGCGTGATCAGCCAGCCGTCCTCCATGCGCGCGCTGATATTGCCGGCGCTGCCGACCGTGTAGCCACGCTGGTAGAGGCTGGCGCCGATGCGGCAGATTTCTTCACGCAGGCTGGCTTCGGTGCTCATGCTTCACCTCCAAGCTGGCGTAGTGCTTCGTCAAAGAAGTCGATGCCGCCGAAATTGCCGGACTTGAGCGCCAGCGCCAGCGGCCGCGCTTCCAGCGTGACGGTGGCGGGCACGCCCGGCGCGATCTGCGCGCCGATGCGCAGGGCTTGCACGCCCAGCGCCTGCACCACCGCGCCCGAGGTTTCGCCGCCGGCCACCACGAAGCGGCGCGTGCCACGTGCTTTCAGGGCGGCGGCGATGTCCGCCAGCGCCTGCTCGACCAGATGGCCGGCGCGCTCCACGCCCAGCGCGGCCTGCACCGACCTGACCTCCTCCGGCGTGGTGGTGGCGTAAAACAGCACAGGCTCGGCATGGGAGCCAGCCAGGGCCAGCGCCTCCTCAACCACGGGCGCGCCTTGCGCCAGCGCGAGCGGGTCGATGCGCAGGGCGGGGCGCTTGGCCACGAGCCACTGCGCCACCTGCGCATTGGTCGCCTTGGACGCGCTGCCGGCCAGCACCACCGCTGGCCCGGTCACGGGCGCCATGCTGTCGGCATCCGCGCGTTGCGGCAGCAAGCCGGCGCGGCGGAAGTTGGCGGGCAGGCCGAGCGCCAGGCCCGAGCCGCCGGTGAGCAATGGCAGGTCGGCGCACGCCTCGCCTAGCGTATGCAGGTCGGCATCGCTCACGGCATCGGCAATCGCCAGTTTCACGCCATCGCCGCGCAAGGTGGCCATGGCCTGGCGGGCCGCGTCGCCGCCGCGCGCCACGGCGTCGTAGCGCAGCAGGCCCACCTTGGCCTGGCTCTGGCGCTGCAGCACGCGGACCAGGTTGGCATCATGCATCGGCGTGAGCGGGTGGTTCTCCATGCCCGACGCATTGAGCAGGACATCGCCCACGAACAGGTGGCCGCGGAAGAGGGTGCGGCCGTTCTCCGGGAATGCCGGGCAGGCGATGGTGAAGTCGCTGCCAAGCGCCGCCAGCAGGGCCTCGGCCACCGGGCCGATATTGCCGGCGTCGGTGGAGTCGAAGGTGGAGCAGTACTTGAAAAAGAACTGGCGGCAGCCCTGGGCTTGCAACCAGCGCAGCGCGGCCAGCGATTGCGCGATGGCGTCGGCCGCCGGGATGGTGCGCGACTTGAGCGCGACCACCAGCGCATCGGCCTGCTCCACGCCGGGCAGCGCCGCGCCGCCCGCCGGCACGCCGATGGTCTGCACGGTGCGCATGCCGTTGCGCACCAGCGTGTTGGCCAGGTCGGTGGCACCGGTGAAGTCATCGGCGATGCAGCCGAGCAGGGCGCGCGAGGAAGGGTTCTGTGCGGTCATGCTGGCTTGCCTCACTCGGCCTTCTTCGCCGGCAGCTCGATGCCGGGAAATATCTTGATCACGGCGGAATCGTCCTCGCCGCCGTGTCCCGCGCTGGATGCCATCATGAACATCTGGTGYGCSGCRGCSGAMAGCGGCAGCGGGAAYTTGCTGGTGCGCGCGGTATCGAGCACCAGGCCGAGGTCCTTGACGAAGATATCGACCGCGGACAGCGGCGTGTAGTCGCCCGACAGGATATGCGGCACGCGGTTCTCGAACATCCACGAATTGCCCGCRCTGTGGGTGATGACCTCATACAGGGCATCGGCATCCACGCCTTCACGCAGGCCCAGCGCCATGGCTTCTGCCGCCGCGGCGATATGCACGCCAGCCAGCAGCTGGTTGATGATCTTCACCTTGGAGCCCGCGCCATGCGCGTCGCCCAGGCGGTAGACCTTGCCGGCCATGGCAGCCAGCACGTCCTCGGCCAGCGCATAGGCTTCGGCCGGGCCCGAGGTCATCATGGTCATTTCGCCGCTGGCGGCGCGGGCGGCGCCACCGGAAACCGGTGCGTCCAGCAGCAGGATGCCGCGCTCGCCCAGCCGCTTGCCCAGTGCTTCGGCGAAGCTCGGCGGCACGGTCGCGCTGGCAATGACCAGCGTGCCAGGGCGCAGGCCGCTTGCCGCGCCTTGTTCGCCAAACAACACGGCTTCGGTCTGCGCGGCGTTGACCACCAGCGTGACCACCACATCGCATTTGCCGCCGAGCTCGGCCGGGCTGGCGCAGGGGATGCCCCCCGCGTCGGCAAAGCGCTGCAGCACGTCGGGCCGCAGGTCGCAGGCATGTACCTTGAAGCCGGCGCGCAGCAGGCTGTGCGCTACGCCGTTGCCCATCGCGCCGAGGCCGATGACGCCAATTGATTTGCTCATGAAGACTCCTGCCAGGAGKGCGGTGATCAGCGGATCAGTGGATCAGTGGGAAAGGCCGCGCGCGGGCGCGTCGGCGAGGTCGGTGGCGGTCTCGGGCTGCCCGCCATGGGACAGGYGCCGCGCCGCGTTGTACATATGGGTTTCGGCCGCGTTGCGCGCGGCCAGCGCGTCGCCGGCGCGGATGGCGGCCACGATGGCCTGGTGTTCCTCGCGCACCTGGCGCGAGAAATCCGCGCGGCGTGCCTCGTTGGTACGGGTCACGCGGGTGGCGGTTTCCAGGTACTGGCTCAGGAACGCCAGCGTCTTGAGAAAGAACGGGTTGCCAGTGGCTTCGGCGATGGTCCGGTGAAAGGCCACATCGGCCGCCACGCCATCGCCGCCGGCGGCCTCCTCAGCGTCAATGCCGGCGAGTGCGGCGTCGATGGCCGTCATGCTGGCATCAGTGCGGTCGCGCGCCGCCTGTGCGGCCACCTCGGCCTCGATGGCCCGGCGCAGTTCCACGATATGCAATACCGATTCGAGCGTGGCCACATCGGTGTAGTCGATCCGCAGCGGCCGGATGCCGGCCTGCTCGGTGACGAACACGCCGCTGCCCTGGCGCGATTCCACCACGCCCTCGTGGCGCAGCCGGGCGATGGCTTCGCGGATCACGGTGCGGCTGACGCCGAATTCCTCGGACAGTACCGCCTCCGTGGGCAGCTTGTCGCCACGGCCGAAGGCGCCGCTTTCGATCTTCTCCAGCAGCTGTTCAGCAACGGTGTCTGTCAGGGCTCGGGCCGGGACTTTCTGGAACACGGGAGGCCTCAGGTGATTAGGTAATATGGTCATCATACAAATTTTCCAGGAAGGATGCGGATCGGGAATTACCCCTACCCCATACCTTCGCCCCTATCCCTTTCTCCATGTTGCATTGCAGCAATGACTGGCATCGCTTGCCCCCGCCGCGGCGGGAGTATCATGACGGCCGCCCCTCTGGCCGTTTTTTCACCGCTTTGCGCCTTGCGCACCGAACAACGATGACGATCACCATCCGCCTTGCCTCCTGGTCCGAAGCACGCGATACCGCGCGCGCCATCCGCTATGCCGTCTTCGTCGAAGAACAGGGCGTGCCGGTGGAGCTGGAATGGGACGAATGGGATGAGCCGAGCTGGCACGCCCTGGCGCTGGCCGAGGACGGCAGTGCGCTGGCTACAGGCCGCCTGCTGCCGGACGGCCACATCGGCCGCATGGCGGTGCTCAAGCCCGCGCGCGGCAGCGGCGTCGGCGCCATGGTGCTGGATGCGCTGATGGCCAAGGYCGCTGAGCTTGGCTACGCTGAGCTGGTGCTCAATGCGCAGCGCCACGCCGCACCGTTCTATGCGCGCGTGGGCTTCGAACAGGTCGGCGAGGAATTCGAAGAGGCCGGCATTCCTCACGTGGAGATGCGCAAATTGCTGCGCTGAATGCAATCGGCGGCTTGTCGTCAGGCGCGGGCCTGCCGCGCAAACAAGGGCCGCGCCAATAGCGCGCTCACGCTGGCCGCCAGCCACACGGCCGCCCAGCTATAGCCGGCGGCCATMGCCGGGATCGCCAGCGGCACCAGGAAGAAACCCGAAAACGCAAAGGTATTGCCCAGCCCGAGCGCGGTGCCTGCACGGCTGGCGCCCGCGATCGTCGCCAGCTCGGTGAAGGCCACGCCATGCCAGGCCGAAGTGCAGATGCCGCCCAGCACCAGGCATGCCATCAGCACTGGCGTCAGCACGGCGTGCCAGCCCGGTGCGGCGGCGCATAGCCAGGTCAGCCCCGCCAGCATGGCGAACACAAGCAAGGTCAACAAGCTGCAGGCGCGCATATAGGCGCGGCGGTTGCCATGGCGGTCGGTCCAGTGGCCGCTCCACACCCGCATGACGGCAGCACCTGCCTGGACCGCCGCCACGGCCATGCCCGCAGCGGCAATGCCGATGTGGCTGAAATCGTGCAGAAAGACCGTTGCGAACGTCAGCACAGCCACTTGTGGCACGCACATCAGGCCCATGCCACTCACCAGCCGCCAGACCTGCGCGCTTCTTAACGGGCCGGGCCCTGCCTTGCCGGGCGCACCRCTTGCCGGCGACATGGCGCGCGCCGGCTCGGCCGGCGGCTCGTGCATCCAGTGCCAGGCAAAGGCCGCGGTGACGCCGCAGAACACGGCCAGCGCGCCGTAGACGGCGGCAAAGCCAAAGGACTGCGCCAGCATCGGCAGCATCAACGCGCCCATCCCGCCGCCGGCGGGTACCGCGGTCTGGCGGATGCTCATGGCGAGGCCCCGTTCGCCTTCGCGGAACCATGCCATCACGGCGCGGCCGCTGGAGCCGTTGACGCTGCCGCCCAGCAGGCCCAGCCCCAGCAGGCCTAGCGCCAGCACAGCGTTGCCGGGAATATGGCCGGGCAGCGGCGCTACGAACACCGCCATCAGCACCAGCCACAGCGCGGTGGCCATCAAGCCGGTCAGCAGCACGCGGCGGTCGCCCCAGCGGTCGGTCAGCAAGCCCCACGGCACTTCGCTCACCGCAATGCCGAGTCCCATCATGCCCAGGCAAAAACCCAGCTCGCCATCGCTGATCCGGTAGCCGGCGCGCATCAGCACCGCGGTGGTGGGAATGCCCGAGAACGCCGCGGCAAAGCTGGCATTGGCCGCGACGCCGAGGGCCAGCACTTTCCAGCGATGGCCCGGGCCATGGCGTGGGGCGAGGGCTGCGCCGGCAGGGCCAGGCACAGCGGCAAAAGGGAGCGGAGCAGGAGCGCGGGGCACGGGATCATCCTTGGGAAAACGGCACATGCAGGCCTTGACGCACTGATTCTGCCGCCGCAGAATGATCCTGAATATCAGATAATTATTGATTGAACATCCCAAATAACAGGATGGTTTGACATGGCAGCGGTGAACTTCGACCTCGATGTACTGCGCAGCTTCGTTGTGGGCATGGAACTCGGCAGCTATGCCCGGGCCGCCGACCGGCTGGGCCGCTCCACCTCGGCGGTCAGCGCGCAGCTCAAGAAGCTGGAGGAGCAGGCGGGCACGGCGATCTTTCGCAAGGCCGGGCGGGGACTGGCGCTGACGGAGGCGGGCGAGACCATGCTGGCCTATGCCCGCAGGCTGCTGGAGCTCAACGACGAGGCCGCCGCCGCCGTGYACGGCGTGGCGCTGGAGGGCTGGGTGCGGTTCGGCCTGCAGCAGGACTTTGGCGAGGTGCTGCTGCCCGAGGTGCTCGGCCGGTTCGCCCGCGCGCATCCCAAGGTGAAGATCGAGGCACGCGTTGCGCGCAACACCGAGCTGCTGGACGGCGTGGCCGCCGGCCGCCTGGACCTGGCGCTAGCGTGGGACGATGGCGTGCGGATGCCGCATGTGGAGCAGGTGGCGATGTTGCCGATGCGCTGGATCGGGCCCGCCGGCGCGCGTGCGCCGTGGCAAGACAACGGCCCGCTGCCCTTGGTGGCATTCGAGCCGCCGTGCCGTTTCCGCTCCGCGGGCACGGCCGCCCTGGACCGCGCCGGCATTGCCTGGCGGGTCGCTTTCAGCAGCGCGAGCCTGGGTGGCTTGTGGGCAGGGGCGGCGGCCGGGCTGGGGCTGACCATCCGCACCGGCATGGGCTTGCCACCCTCCGTGCGGGCCTGGGAGCCGGGAGAGGGCGGGCTGCCTGCGTTGCCCTCGCTGGCGCTGGCGCTTTACCGCAAGGATGCCGAACTGGAGGCGCCTGCCACCCGGCTGGCAGGCATCGTGAGCGAGGCGGTTCGGGCTGCGTTGCCCGCCAGGCTGGCGGCTGTGGCCTGAATGAAGCGATAGCTTGCGGGGCTTGCAGCCAGCCGCCTACGCTGTACCATCGCGGTCTTTGTTTTTGCCATCGCTTTCCCGTTGATCTTGTCCATGTCTGAAATCCGTTCCCGCCTGCTCCAGGCCCTGGCCGATGCCACGCCCGCCCTAGATCTCGACCGTGCGCCGTCGGGCGAGCCGCCCGCTGGCGAAGACCTGCTCTCGGCATGGTTGCAACCCTGGCTGGCGGAGCACTGCCTGGTCAAGGTGGACTGGCGGGATTTCAGCACGTTGGGCGTGCAAGCCGTGGCACGCCTCGCCACGCTGCGCGCGGCGGGTGTCTCGGCCATCGACGTCGACGATCTGTACGACGAAGACGGCATTCCACTAGGTGGTGACGACAACGATTTCGACATGAAGCCCGCCGGGCTCTACCTGGCGCACGTCAACCGCGAACTGGCGCCGCATGGCATGCAACTGCTGGAGATCGGGCACTTCGAGGATGCATGGCTGCTGGCGGTGCGCAATGACCCCGCCGCGATCCGGGCGCTGAACGTGGCATTGCGCCTGGCCGGCCTGGCGGCACAGCAGTACTGAGCGCGCCAGCCTTAGCGCGGCGCTTGCACCGAGCCGGCGTCGCGGGCAACGCGCAGGTGGCCGCGGTAGGACACCTCGCCGGTGCGGCCGTTGGCGTCGAAGCTGCGTTCGCTAACCTCGAAGCGGCCGTCATGGCGCACGCGCAGCACGGTGCTGGCGCGGGTGCCATAGCTGGGCGAGCGGATGAAGGCGGAGGACAGCAGCTTTTCCCACTCCGGGGTCACCCCCGTGCGCGGAAGCTCGGAATCCAAGGCCTGGCGATCGTTGGCCAGCAGGTCGAGATAAGGCTCGATGCTGGCGCCGGCCAGGCCGGTGTCGGCGGCGAGTGTTTCGGCGAGCGCGCCGACGCGGCTGCGCACCTTGGGCCACGGCGTATCCAGCAAGGCGTTGGATAGCCCATAGATGCCGGGCTTGAGGCGCTGCGGATAGGGCGAGGTGCCGCGGTTGCTGTACCACCACAGCTCGCGCAGGTTGCACGCCAGCAAGTTGAAGCCGTTGTAGGCGCCGGTGCGGGGCACCAGCCCGGACAGATAGGATTGCGGATCGCTGTCGCCGCGCAGGAATCCGGCCACCAGCTCACCGCGCGAGCGCGCATCGGTGCGTTTCTCGGACGGGGCGCGGTAGTTGGTCAGGGCAGCAAAGCGGCCGTCGCCGGCCAGGCCCATCCAGGTGCCTGGCTCGCCGATCACTTCCGCCATGTCGCGGCCGGCCAGCACCTGGGGGGCGTCTTCCCACCAATGCACGGGCGCCGCCGGGCGGGCATAGAACTCGTCGCGGTTGCCGGCCACCACCAGGGCATAGTCCGGGTGCGATTGCCAGGCCACCAGAATCAAGCACATAGCGCTTCCTTTGCTGCATTCACTGCGGTTGCCACATTCACGGCATCGACTGCGATCCGATCTTCGGCTTTGTCATTCAGGGACCATGGTGGCTGGGCCGTTCCATGGCCCCCATCAGAGCTGGTCGATATCGACAAAACGCTCCACCTGCCGCTCGCCGCTGATCCACTGCTGCAGCCCGCTTTGCCGCCACAGCCCGTCGAGCAACTGGTCGAAGGCTGGCGGCACATCGGCGTAGGCTTCCATCCAGGTCTGCATGCCGTCGCGCGCCTCGGGCCTGCGTAAGAGCGTACCACCAATTCCGCTCGCTTCGGCAACGGTCTCCATCCAGCTGTGCCAGTGCGCGATGGCCTCTTCGGCACGGGCTTCCGGTACCCGGAAATAGACGTACAGGTGGTCGCTCATGGCTATTCCCAGTGTTGCCAGGGGTTCAGGCGGCGTCGCCGAAGGGGACGGCATAGGGCAGCTCGCCCACGCGTACCAGGCTGCCGGCAGCGCTGCCCAGGTGCAGGGCGCCACCCACCGCATCGATCTTCAGTTCGGCCAGGCCGTCCCAGCCGCCTTGTGGCGCGGCGGCGGCATTGACCATCATGCCGCAGGGTTGGTCAGGATCCTCGGGGCGGAAGATCTCCGTGGCCGCGCCCGGCGCTTCGCCTTCGCCATGGATCAGCCACATGCGTCGCTTGAGCGTGCCGCGGTACTGGCTGCGCGCAACGATTTCCTGGCCCGGATAGCAGCCCTTGCGAAAGCTCACGCCGCCAACCAGTTCCAGGTTGATCATCTGAGGCACGAACTGCTCCTGCGTGGCAGCGGCGATGCGCGGCACGCCGGCTTGCACTTCCAGCCAGTCCCACACCACGGCATCCACCGGCACCAGCTGTGCCGACAGCGCAGCCTGGACTTCGTCGGCCTGTTCGACCGGCAGCACTACCTGCCAGCGCGGCAGCCCGGCGCCGTCGGGCAGCCGGATCACGGTGGCGCTGGCGGCCGCGGCGCTGGCCCAGGGCTCGGCCGGCGCGGGCAGGCCGGCCGCCTGCAGGGCGGTGGCGCCATTGGCACCTGCCACGCCCAGCACGGCGCGGGCCGGCGTGAGATCGGACAGCTTGGCCTTGGCGCGCAGCACGAACATCGACAAGCGCTTCTGGATAGCGGGCTGCAGGTCGGCGGACAGCTGGAGGACGATGCCTTCCTCGTCACGCCACATCAGGAAGCTGGCCAGCAGCCGTCCCTTGGGCGAGCAGTAGCCGGCCAGGCGGGCGGTGCCGGCGGCAAGGTCATCCACGGCATTGGTCAGCTGGGTATGCAGGAAACTGCCGGCGTCTTCGCCGGCAACCCGGATCAGGCCCAGGTGCGCGGGTCGGCAGACGACTCCACTTTGGCGCACGGCTTCGAACTGGGTGGCACGGTCTGGGGCAGGGGCATTCATGGCAGGTATCGCAAGCAAGGGGCGCACGGGCGCGCCGGATGGAAGGTGCAAGGAGCTACAAGCGGCTAAAGGTGCAAGGCTCCCGGTATTATATGAGGCTGTCGCCATTTCAGCCGGGATGCCCATGGTCGACACTGGGTGAGCCCGGCTTTGCCGCGGTGCATTGTGCGCCGCTACTTTCTCTTTTACATGAAACGTCTTTTCCTGCGGCTGCTGCTGGTCGCCGTGATTTTCACGATTGCCGCCGCCGGCGCCTTTGCCTGGTGGGCCAATCGCCCGCTCGCGCTGACAGCCTCGCCCATCGAGGTGGTGATCAAGCCCAATTCCAGTGTGGCCAGCGTTGGCCGCCAGATCCAGCGTGGCGGGGTGCAGATGGACCCCCGCCTGTTCGCGCTGCTGGTGCGGCTTACCGGTCATGGCGCCGACCTCAAGGCCGGGGGCTATGAGTTCGACAGCAGTGCCACGCCGCTGTCGGTGATCGGCAAGATCGCCCGGGGCGAGGTCAACCACTATGTGCTGACCGTCATCGAAGGCTGGGAATTCCGCAAGATGCGCGCCGCCGTGGATGCGCATCCGGCGCTCAAGCACGAGAGCCGCGGCTTGTCGGACGCGGAACTGATGAAGGCCATCGGTGCGCCCGAGCCGACGCCGGAGGGCCTGTTTTTCCCCGACACCTACCTGTTTGCCCGCGGCAGCAGCGATCTCGAACTGTACAAGCATGCCTATCGCGCCATGCAGCGGCGCCTGACCGATGTCTGGAACGCCAGGGCGCCTGACCTGCCATACAAGTCGCCCTATGAGGCGCTGATCATGGCCTCGATCGTGGAGAAGGAGACCGGCCAGCAAGCCGAGCGCCCGCTGATCGCGGCCGTGTTCATCAACCGGCTCAAGAAGGGCATGATGCTGCAGACCGATCCCACGGTGATCTACGGCATGGGCGAGGCGTTCGAGGGCAATATCCGCAAGCGCGACCTGCAGTCCGACACCCCTTACAATACCTACACGCGCAACGGCCTGCCGCCCACCCCGATCGCGTTGCCCGGGCTGGCCTCGCTGGCCGCCGCCACCGCGCCGGCCCCGTCCGACGCACTGTATTTCGTGGCGCGCGGCGACGGCAGCAGCCATTTCTCCAACTCGCTTCCCGAACACAACCGCGCGGTAGATAAATACCAGCGCGGCAAATAAGTCTCCCCATGCGCGGAAAATTCATCACATTCGAAGGCATCGACGGTGCCGGCAAGAGCACCCACGTGGAGTGGGTGGCGGACCGCCTGCGCCTGATCTGACGCTGCTGTTCGATGTGCCGCTGGAAACCGCCAGCGCGCGCCTGGCCGGCGCACGCGAGCCCGACAAGTTCGAGGCCGAATCGCGTGCCTTCTTCGAGCGCACGCGGCAGGAATACCTGCGCCGCGCGGCGGAGTCTGCACAGCGTTTCCGGGTCATCGACGCGACTCGGAGCATCCCCGAGATTCAGGTAGAGCTTGAGAAAATCCTCGCAACACTTTGAATTGGCAGCAGGAATCGAGCGTATTGAGAGGGACGGGGATAGCCGAGCCTGTCGTCCTCTATCCCTCGCGCCACGTGCGTAGTTACACGAAGTTTCAACCCTAACTCACTGATCCGCATGCTTTATCCCTGGCAGAAAGAAGACTGGCAACGGCTGAACGCGCTGCGCGAGCGGCTCCCGCATGCCTTGCTCATTCACGGCCAGCAAGGCATCGGCAAGCGCGACCTGGCGCTGCATTTTGCCCAGGGACTGCTGTGCGAGACGCCGCGCCCCGACGGGCAGCCTTGCGGCACATGTTCGGCCTGCCACTGGTTCAGCCAGGGCAACCACCCGGACTTCAGCGTGGTGCGCCCGGAGGCCATGGAGGCGACGGACGACGCGCCGACGGATGAAAGCGGCAAGAAGAAAGCGCCCAGCAAGGTTATCCGCATGGAGCAGGTGCGGGCCCTGATTGAAACGGTCGGCATCGGCACGCACCGCGCCGGCTTGCGCCTGGTGGTGGTGTATCCGCTCGACGCCTTGCAGCATGAGGGCGCCAACGCCTTGCTCAAGACGCTGGAGGAGCCGCCGCCGTCCACCGTGTTCCTGCTGGTGACCGACCGGCTGGATCGTGTGCTGCCCACCATCCTGTCGCGCTGCCGCCAGTTTTCCGTGCAACGGCCCACGGCCGCTGCGGCCATGAGCTGGCTGAGCAGCCAGGGCGTGGGAGACKCCGAGGCGCAGCTGGCGCTGGCMGGCGGTTCCCCGCTGACCGCGTTGCATGCCGCCGAGGCCGAGGAGCAGCCGATGCAGCGCTGGCTGGTGAGCCAGCTTGGCGCCGGCGCCGGCTTCGATGCGCTGGCGGCGGCCGAGCAGGTGCAGAAGCTGCCGGTGCCATCGGTGCTTGGCATCCTGCAGCGCTGGACGTACGATCTGCTGTCGGCCCGCTTGGCCGCAACGCCGGGGCCGCGTTATTTCCCGCGCGAGCAGGCGGCCCTGGCGCGTTGCGCACAGGCAACCGATGCACACCGGTTGCAGGCGTTCTCCACGCGGCTCGTGGGCCATCGCCGCAGCGAGAACCATCCGCTGGCGGCTCGGCTGGTGATGGAGGCCGTGTTTCTGGAATACCGGCAGTTGTTTCAGTAAGCCGAAGACGTTGAACAAATCCAATATGGCCTGAAGGCCAACAGTCAGCAACAAGGGGTCAGTCATGAATACAGAGGTGACAGGGGCACGGGGCGCCAGCGTTCCCGGAGCCGCAGGCTTGGCCGCCGCCGGCGGCATCGGGGCGCCGACGGTCCCGGGCGCAGCTTCCCGGCCCAACGTGCTTTCGCTGTCGATCAAGGACCAGGCGGGCCTCTATGCGGCCTACATGCCGTTCCTGCACCGTGGGGGCATCTTTGTCCCGAGCAACCGGCCCTTTCGGCTGGGCGAGCAAGTCTTCCTGGTGCTTTCGCTGCTGGACCGGCCGCAGAAGTACCAGATTGCCGGCCAGGTGGCATGGATTACCCCGGTTGGCACGCCCAACAAGACGCCCGGCATTGGGATTCACCTGCCGGATGACGACAACGGCCGCAACCTGCGCCGCGCGGTGGAAGAGATCCTGGGCAAGACAATTGAGTCCGGTCGGCCCAGTCAAACGTTATAATTGACTTCATCTTTGTGGCGTAAGTATTTGATGTAGTTGGTTTTTTTAAAATTTTCTAGCCTGTCCGAGAAGATATTCAGCAATGAGTGATTCCGCCTTTACCGTGCGGCCCGCGCTGCAGCGTGACCTGGCCAACATCGTCGCCATCTACAACAGCACCGTCGCTTCACGCATGGTCACGGCAGACACCGAGCCCGTGGCGGTGGAGTCGCGCCAGGCCTGGTTCGATGAGCATCAGCCGGAGCGGCGTCCGCTGTGGGTGGCCGAGGACGGTGAAGGGCGCATGGCCGGATGGCTCAGTTTTTCCGACTTCTACGGGCGCCCGGCCTATGGCGCCACCGCCGAAGTCTCGATCTACCTGGACGCGACCCGCCGCGGGCAGGGCCTGGGGCGCTACCTGCTGCAGCAGGCCATCGCCCATGCGCCGCAAATCGGGGTCAATACGCTGCTGGGCTTCATTTTTGGCCATAACGCGCCCAGCCTGGCCCTGTTCGCCTCGCTGGGCTTCGAGCGCTGGGGTAACCTGCCGCGCGTGGCTGTGCTCGATGGGGTCGAGCGCGACCTGATCATCCTCGGGCGGCATCTGACAAAGCCAGCCGAGTAGGAACGCTCGCGAGCCAGGCGCCGCCAGGCAGCTGGCTCGCTGGCACGACCATATACAATGGCGGGTGGCGCCGCCCGCGGCGGCGTCTCTATCTGGAAACCGCCCCAATGTTTGTCGATTCCCACTGTCATCTAGATTTCCCCGACCTGGCCGCGCGCCTGCCCGAATTGCTGGAGAACATGCGCGCCAACCAGGTGTCGCATGCCCTGTGCATCTCGGTCACGCTGGAAGATTTTCCGCGCGTGCTGGCGCTCGCCGAGCAGCATCCGCACCTGTACGCCACCGTCGGGGTGCATCCCGATTACGAGGAGGGCGAGGAGCCCACGCTGGAGCGCCTGCTGGCGCTGTCGGCGCATCCACGGGTGGTCGGTACGGGCGAGACCGGGCTCGACTACTACCGGCTGGAAGGCCGCAGCATCGCGGACATGGAATGGCAGCGGGAGCGTTTCCGCACCCATATCCGCGCCGCGCGGCAGACCGGCAAGCCCCTGATCATCCATACCCGTTCGTCCGCCGAAGACACCTTGCGCGTGATGCGCGAGGAAAGCGCGGCCGAAGCCGGCGGGGTGATGCATTGCTTCACCGAGAACTGGGAGGTTGCCCGGCAATCGCTGGACGAGGGCTTCCACATTTCGTTCTCCGGCATCGTCACCTTCAAGAATGCGGTGGAGTTGCAGGAAACGGCGCGCAAGATCCCGCTGGACCGCATGCTGATCGAGACCGATTCGCCGTACCTGGCGCCCGTGCCGTACCGCGGCAAGACCAACCAGCCCGCATGGGTGCGCCATGTGGGCGAGTTCATCGCCAACCTGCGTGGCATCCCGGTTGAGGAGCTCGCGGAACGTACGTCGGATAATTTCTTCCGTCTTTTCAAGCATATAGATAGGAAATCTCATGCTTAACATGAATACTGTCCGACGCCTCGCCGCCGTTGCGGCCATGCTGGCGGGCGCCGTGGCCTGGGCTGCGCCCGTGGACGATATGCGCCATGYGGTGGAGTTCGACGACGTCAAGGCGGCCCAGAAGATGCTGGCGCGCGGAGTCGACCCCAACCTGGTGGATGCCAAGGGCAATCCCATGCTGGTGGTGGCATTGCGCGAGAAGTCGCTGAAGGTGGCGGAGGCGCTGATCCGCGCCAAGGACATCGATTTCGACAAGGCCAATGCGGCCGGCGAGACACCGCTGATGATGGCCAGCCTGCAGAACGAACTGGGCCTGGTCAAGCTGATGGTCGACCAGATGGAGGTCGAGATCAACAAGACTGGCTGGACGCCGCTGCATTACGCGGCGACCAACGGCAACAACGAGATCGTCAAGTTCCTGGTCGACCACGCCGCCTATATCGATGCGGAAAGTCCCAATGGCAGCACGCCACTGATGATGGCGGCGCGCGGCGGGCATATCGAGACGGTCAAGTTGCTGCTGGACGAAGGGGCCGACATGCGCCTGAAGAACCAGCAGGGCATGACGGTGATCGATTTTGCCGAGCGCTATCACCAGAAGGAGATCGCGGAGGGGCTGAAGTCGCGCTGGCAGAAGCTGTATCCGCAGACGCCGTTAAGCGCACAGCCTCCGCAAAAGGGCTGGAACTGAACAACTGAACGACTGAACATAAGTAAAACGCGCCGGGCTAAAACCCGGCGCGTTTTTGCTCCTGCCCAGACGATCCAGCGATCAGGTACTCAGGCGTCGTCGGCCAGGCGCACGCCGGTGAACTGCCAGCGCTGGTGCGGGTAGAAGAAGTTGCGGTAGCTGGCACGGATATGCGACTCCGGCGTGACGCAGGAACCGCCGCGCAGCACCATCTGGCTGCACATGAATTTGCCGTTGTATTCCCCCACGGCCCCGGCGCTAGGCTGGAAGCCCGGGTAGGGCTGGAAGGGGCTGGCAGTCCATTCCCACACGTCGCCAAACATCTGCCGCAGCACGCCGGAGGTATTCTGGCGATCAGGCAGCGGCCGCAGCACGCGTCCCTCGACAAAATTCCCGGTAGCCGGCAGGTTGCGCGCGGCGTGCTCCCACTCCGCCTCGGTTGGCAGGCGGCGCTCGGCCCAGCGGGCAAAGGCATCGGCCTCATAGAAGCTGATATGCGTGACCGGGCTGTCCGGATCCACCGGCTGCATGCCGCGCAGGCTCATTTGCCACCAGGTGCCTTCACGCTCCACCCAGTACAGCGGCGCTTCGATGCCGTGTTCGCACACCCAGCGCCATCCATCCGACAGCCACAATCCGGCGGTCCGGTAGGCGCCATCCTCGATAAATTCAAACCACTGGTGGTTGGTGACCGGGTGCGAGCACAACTGGTAAGGCTGCAGGAGCACGTTGTGCCGCGGGCCTTCGCAATCGAAGGCAAAGCCGTCGCGGTCATGGCCGATGGCGACCACGCCACCGGCAAAGTGGATCCATTCCGCCGCCGGGCGCGGATCGGCGATCACGGGCGCCAGCAACTCTGGCGCGAAGGCCGGCTTCAGCGGGTTTTGCGCGAACAGATGCAGGATGTCGGTCAGCAGAAGCTCCTGGTGCTGTTGCTCGTGGTTCAGGCCAAGCTCGATCAGCGCCGCCTCGGCATCGGTCTGCGCGCTGGTCAGCAGACCGAGCATGGTTTCGTCGACCGCCTCGCGGTAGGCCAGGATCTCGTCGAGCGAAGGCCGCGACAACAGGCCGCGGCGTGGCCGCGGGTGGCGGGCGCCGACGGATTCGTAATAGGAGTTGAACAGGTAGCGATACTGCGGATCGACCGGTTCGTAGTCCGGGATACGCGCCGTCAGCACGAATTCCTCGAAGAACCAGGTGGTATGCGCCAGGTGCCATTTGGCGGGGCTGGCGTCGTCCATGGACTGCACCGTGGCGTCGGCGTCGGTGATGTCAGCGACCATGGCTTCGGTAGCCGCGCGCACGTGGCGGTACTGGGACAGCAGGGCTGGCTCGTGCGGAGGATGCACGGCGCTGGCAGGCAGCAGGGCAGAGKACATGCGGGCTCCCGGATCGGACTATGCATCTGCCGCGGATACCGCTTTGGGTGGCGGCTGGYCGTGGCGTGTGGATTGCGGACAGGTTCCGACCCAGGCCTGCACAACAAGGCCGCGCGGGCTTCCCCCTGGATGGACATGCACCGAAACCGCTCAGGCGTTCGGAACCATCATAGACCCGATCGCGCGGTGGGCATAGCAGGCTCGCGCGTGCAAGAATCCGTGGCAGGGCGCGGCGCTGCAAGGTATGCGGGCTGAAACGCAAGAATGCAAAACGCCCGCCGACATGACTGCGGGCGAGCGTTTTGCGCGGGGCTGGGCGGCGCGAGGCCGCCGCGCCGGGATCAGGCTGCCAGGGCTGCCACGGCGCCGTTGGCGGCGACCAGGCTGGCTTCGCGGGCTTCGGGGCCCATTGCCAGGCCGTGGGCGCGCACGTACGTGATGTCGGTGAGGCCCAGGAAGCGGAACACCACGTCCACGGTCTGCTCGTGCAGGTCCAGGGCGTTGGCGTCCTGGCGCACGCCGCCGCGCGACGACACCACGATCACGCGCTTGCCGCCGGCCAGGCCGACCGGGCCGGTCTCGGTGTACTTGAAGGTGCGGCCAGCCTGGGCGATGCGGTCGATCCAGGACTTGAGCTGGCTGGGGATGCCGAAGTTGTATTGCGGTACACCGACGACCAGCACGTCGGCTTCGAGGAATTCCTTGAGGAAGGCTTCGGTGCGTTGCAGCTCGCTTTCCTGCACGGCGTTCAGGCCATCCTTCGGGCCGCCCAGCACGGGCAGCAGCGCGCCGGACAGGTGTGCCGGTGCGTCCTGGTCCAGGTCGCGCACGGTCAGGGTGGCTTCGGGGTGCTTGGCGCGCAGGTCGGCGACCACCTTGGCGGTCAGGCTGCGGGAAGCGGAATGGCCGCCAAGTACGCTCGAGTCGATTTGCAAGATCTTCATGTTCATCTCCACTGGGGTCGGGTTGGATGAATGAAAGATAGCGGTCTGCCATTGATGCCGGTAGTGGGGCAAAATAGAACTTATTGTTCCAGGCGCAGAACGCAGGCGGGCTGCTACCCTGGCACGCTCTTACCGCCAAGGATGACCCATGCAAGACCTGAACGATCTATCGCTGTTTGCCCAGGTGGTCCAGCACGGCAGTTTTTCGGCCGCGAGCCGTGCCAGTGGCGTGCCAAAGTCCCGGCTCAGCCGGCGCATTGCCCAGCTGGAGCGGGACCTGGGGGTGCAATTGTTGCGCCGGACCACCCGCCAGGTGCGCGTGACGCCCATCGGCGAGGCCTACTACGAGCGCTGCCGCGCCATGCTGACGGAGGCCGAAGCGGCGCGCGAAGTGATTGAGCAGGCGCGCGACCAGCCCGGCGGCACCTTGCGCGTGAGCTGCCCCGTGGCGATTGCCCAGAGCCTGCTGGCGCCCGCCATCGGGCATTTCATGCAGGCCAATCCCGGCGTGCGCATTGAACTGGAAGCCACCAACCGCCGCGTGGACGTGATCGCCGAAGGCTTCGACCTGGCGTTGCGGGTGCGCGAGGTGATGGACGACTCGTCGCTGGTGGTGCGCACCTACGGCGAGAGCCCGCTGATGCTGGTAGCCAGCCCTGCGCTGCTGGACAGCATCGGCCGCCCGCGCACGCCTGAAGCGCTGGACGGCATGCCGGGCGTCAACCAGAAGCCGCACGACGGCAAGCATGCCTGGACGCTGACCTGCAATACCGGGCAGTCGATCCACGTGCAGTACGATCCGCGCCTTGTCACCGACGAATTCGCCTTGCTGCGCGCGGCCGCCATCGCGGGCATCGGCGTGGCGATGCTGCCGCGCATGTTCTGCCGCGATGCCATCGAGAGCGGGGAACTGGAGGTGCTGCTGCCGCAGTGGATCATGCCGGTCGGGACGTTGCATGCGGTCTTTCCCTCGCGCAAGGGCATGCCGCCGGCGCTGCGGCGCTTCCTGGATTTCCTTGCCGACATCCTGCCCGAGACGGCCTGCAAGGCGGGCATGCAGCCGCCGCGCCAGCCGGGCATGCACCGGCCCATCGGCCAGATCTGATGGCGCGTCCGCGCAACTTGTGCCTTTACCTTCACCGCGCGGCGCACTAAGGTAAATATGCGTGCCGCGCGTGGAGCCAAAGGCGCTTCGCCTGCAGGCAGCGCATTCGCGCTTTCGTTTTCTGATCCGGACAAGGAGTGACGACCATGAGTGGTTCTCAGCCATCGCAGGACCTGGGCAAGGCGGTACTGCGCATTGTGCTCGGCGTGCTGGTCCTGCTGCACGGGATCTCCAAGCTTATCGCCGGGCCGGGGTTCGTGACGCAGGTGGTGACGCAGGCCGGCCTGCCCGTCGTGCTGGCCTACGGTGTCTATATCGGGGAAGTGGTGGCGCCGGTGCTGCTGATCCTTGGTTTGTGGGCCCGGGCCGCCGCGCTGATCGTCGCCGTCAACATGCTGGTGGCAGTGGGCCTCGTCCATATGAAGCAACTAGGCGCGCTGGCCGACACCGGTGGCTGGGCGCTGGAATTGCAAGCAATGTTCCTGGGTGGCGCCATCGCGGTCGCGCTGCTGGGCGCGGGGCGCCTGAGCGTGGGCGGCGTCAACGGCAAGTGGAACTAGCGTAGCTGCCGTTTGGGAGCGCCCTCGGGGCGCCCTCAGGGCGTCCAGCGGCCCAGCGTTTCAGYCACAAACATGTCGGGCGGCAGCGCGGGGGACCACAGGTAGCCCTGGCCAAGGTCGCAGCCCAGGGCTTGCAGCGCGTCGCGCTGCGCGGGGGTCTCGATGCCCTCGGCCACGCATTCCAGCTTGAGGTCTCGCGCGAGGTTGATGACGTTGCGGCAGATCGCCGCGCGCTGGCTGTTACCGGGCACCGCCACCACGAACGAGCGGTCGAGCTTGATCTGGGTGAAGGGCAGGTCCGCCAGCAGCTTGAGGGTGGCGATGCCGATCCCGAAATCGTCGATGGCCACGCCGTAACCTAGCAAGCGCAGGCGGTTCAGCGCAATCGACAGGGCACGGGTGTCGCAGACCGGGTAGCCCTCGGTCAATTCGATATTCAGCAACTGGCGGGGCATGCCGCTGGCTTCCACCATGGCATCGAAGGCGTCGAGCACGCCGGGCCGGCACAGCGTCTGCGCGGAGGCATTGATGCTCAGCGGGATACGCACGCCGCGCGCCAGCAACTGGCGCTGCACCGACAGGCATTGCTGGCCCGCCAGCTGGAAGATGGCATCGGCCTCGCCCATTGCCTCGAGCCTTGGGATGAAGAGGTCGGGCCGGATCAGGCCCATGGTCGGATGGCGCCAGCGGCAAAGCGCTTCTGCGCCGGCCAGCGCGCCCGTGCTGATCCTGAACTGCGGTTGCAGCATGATGAAGATGGCGCCGGGCGTCTGCATCGCGGCCAGCAGCTCGCGGTCATCCGGCTGGCTTGGGGCCGCCGCCGGGGCTTCGGCGGTGAGGTCGCGCTCCAGCGCATCCTGCAGGATCTCTTCCAGCACCACCGCCGAGATCGGCTTGCGCACCGCGCGCACATGGGCGAGCCCAACCGAATCGGCCAGGCTCACATGGGAATCGATGATGTCGTCCTGCAGCGCGGACACCCATACCCACAGGGGCTGGGCGCCGGCGAAGGCGTGGTCCTTGCGCCGGGTCAGCTCGTCCATCATGCCGGGCCCGTTGAGCCCTGGCATCTCGATATCGCAGAGCACGAGGTCGACCTTGCGCGCGGCAAGCAGGTCCAGCGCAATGCGGCCGTCCGCGGCACAATGCACGTCGCTGACGCCCAGCTGGGTCAACAACTGTTCTGCCGCCAGCAACTGGAACGGGTGGTCATCGACCACCAGGGCTGACAGTCCGGCGTAGCGCGTCTGMATGGTTGGCTCGGGATTGGGTCGATGGAAATCGGCCGGTGAGAACGGGCAGAGTCGATTCGAGGCAGGCTTCGTCCATAGTAGCGCACATGCCGCGCGGTGGGCACGCCTTTGCGCGGGCGGATGCCGACGTTGGCGCGCAGGGTTCGCGTGGCGGGGGAGGGGGCCCGGCGCTGGAAAGCAGGCGATATTCCGTTGCAAGTGCCATCTTGCGCGGAAACGCCGCGCCCAGACCCGCTACAATCGTCGCCCGAGGTATTTGATGATGGCGTTTCGATAATGGGTTTTGGCTGGTTCGGATTTTCGACCTTGTGGCTTGTGCCGCTGGTGTGGCGCCAGGTGGCGCGCCTGCTCGCCGGCGAGCGCCGGTTCTTCAGTGGACGCGGCACGCTGCGGGTATGGCTTGGCACGTTGATCGTGCTGTGCGCGAGCGCTTCGCTCGAAGCGCTGACAGGCGCGGCGGGCGAGGGCGGCATGGCAGGCAGCACGTCGGGCGGCAGCGCCGGGCGCGCGCTGGGCACCTTGGTTTCCGGCATGCTCGGCTGGAGTGCCAGCCTGCTGCTGATGCTGGGCGTGCTGGCCCTGGCCGCGCCGATGGTATTTGGCGAAACCTGGCGCAGCCTGTTCCTGCGCAAGCCCAGCTTGCCGGAGCCGGATGAGGCCGAGCTGGCGCCCGCGCGCCCGCCCGCCCGCACCGCGCGCGAGCCGGACAGCTGGGAGACCACCCACCTCGGCGCCACGCACACCGCCGTGCCGGGCTCGACCGACTATGTGCCGCGCCACAAGGGCATCGAAGCCGTATCGGCGCGGCGCCAGCCAGTCTGGCAGCCGCCGGCGCGCACCCGCAATTCGCCGCCGCAGCCGGGCGAGATCTGGCTGCAGCAGGCCGGGCCGCCGGGCGCCGCCAAGCCGGAGGCCCCTGCGCCCGCATCGCCACCGCCCGCAGCCAAGG
>NZ_JBFTSF010000195.1:0-20245 GCF_056399905.1 Cupriavidus sp. 01L46 | reverse complement strand
GGTCTTTACCTTGTCGGTGATCGTCGGCTTCGTGATCTTCGTGCGCGACAACTTCCCCGCCCGGGAGGACTGGCAGTGGCTCGTCAAGCTTGGCGGGCTCGTGTCCGGCAAGCACGTGCCAAGCGGGCGCTTCAACGCTGGCGAGAAGGCCTGGTTCTGGGGCGGGCTGGTGGTCTTCGGCCTGATCCTGTCGGCCTCCGGCTGGGTGCTCGACATGATCGTGCCTGGCATGGATTTCTACCGCGCCACCATGCAGATCGCCAACATCATCCATGGCATCGCGGCGGTGCTGATGATCGCCATGGCTTGCGGCCATATCTACATGGGTACCATCGGCATGGAAGGGGCCTACCGCGCCATGCGCGACGGCTGGGTCGATGAAGCCTGGGCCAAGGAGCACCACGAGCTCTGGTACGACGATATCAAGGCAGGCAAGATCCCCGCGCAGCGCGCGGCTGAGCCGGAGCCGGGCGAGCGTGCCGGCGGCCGGGCCAGCCCGGGCGAAGTCTGAGCGCGCACGGCCGATCCCCAACGAGGAGCCCGATCCATGAACCGCATTCTGCTGGTGCTCGCCCTGGCCCTTGGCGGCACAGGCGCCCTGGCCAAGCTGCCGCCGCCCACGGAGGCGCAAAAGCTCAAGGCCGACGAGGCCAAGGCGCGCGCCGGCTGGGCCGACAAGGTGGCCGCCTATCAGCTCTGCCGAGCACAAGACAAGGCGGCGGCGCGCTACTACAGCGACATGCAGGCCAAAGGCAAGGCGGTGCCGGCGGCTGCCACGTCCGCGCCGTGCGCCGATCCGGGCCCGTTCGTGGCGCAAGCGCCGGCTGCGCAAGCCGCAGCAAGCACTGCTGGAGGGCCTTCCACCGCACCTGCCGCCACGCCTTCGGATCACAAACCGGCCGCAGCGCCGCGCACGGGAGCGGTACAATCGCCCCGGACATCACCGTGAGAGGAGGTTCGGCATGAAGCGTGTACGTGTACTTTTCAGTCTGGCGGTAGCGGGCACCCTGGCAGGCACTGTGGCTGGCTGCGGGGGCATGGGGATGGGCAGCTCCGATACCGCGGTCGCCGCACTGGCGTCCAAGAGCGGCACCGCGACGCAGGGCAGCATCACCTTCACCCAGCGCGGTGACAAGGTGCTGGTCAAGGCCGACGTAACCGGTCTGCCGCCCAATACCGAGCACGGCTTCCATGTGCACGAGAAGGGCGACTGCTCGGCCCCCGACGCCATGAGCGCGGGCGGCCACTTCAACCCGACGGCCAAGCCGCACGGCTCGATGTCGATGCCCGACCATCATGCCGGCGACATCAACAACCTCAAGGCCGACGCTACCGGCCGCGCCCAGGCCAGCTTCGAGCTGACCGGCGTGACCTTGGGCGCCGGCCCCACCAGCCTGGTGGGCCGCGCAGTGGTCGTCCACAAGGACCCGGACGACTACAAAACCCAGCCCACCGGCAACTCCGGCGGCCGCATCGCTTGCGGCGTGATCGCCAAGTCCTGACGGATGGGGCGGGGCGGCACGGGCCGGCGGTTCCCGGCGCGCGCCGTCCATCCCGCATCCCCCACGCCCATGCCCCTGCGCCCTGAAATGACCCACGCGTGCGTCCCCCTGATCGAAGAGGTCGAGGTGGTCGACGAGCAGGGGCGCGTGCGCCAGGCCTTCCTGCCCGGCGAGCGCCCGCTGACGGTCTACCTGGACAAACGCGAGCTGGTGACGCTGATGACGCTGGGCGGGGCGCCCGAGGCCCTGGTGCTGGGCTACCTGCGCAACCAGCGCCTGGTCGAATCGGTCGAGGATATCGCCGCGATCCAGGTCGACTGGGAAACCGAATCCGCCGCCGTCACGACCCGCACGGGCGTGGATCGCATCGAGGAGCGCACGGCGCGCCGGGTGGTGACCACCGGCTGTGGCCAGGGCACCGTGTTTGGCTCGTTGCTGGACGAAGTGGACAACATCCGGCTGCCGGACGACGCCACCCTGGACCAGGAAACGCTCTACGGCATCGTCGACACCATCCGGCTGCAGCAGTCGGTCTACAAACAGGCTGGCTCCGTGCATGGCTGTGCACTGTTCCGCGGGCGCGAGCTGCTGATGTTCATCGAGGATGTGGGCCGGCACAACGCCGTGGATGCCATCGCGGGCCTGATGTGGCTCGAAGGCATGAGCGGCGCCGACAAGGTGTTCTACACCACCGGGCGGTTGACTTCGGAGATGGTGATCAAGGGCGCCCAGATGGGCATCCCCTTCCTGCTGTCGCGCTCGGGTGTCACGCAGATGGGCTACCAGATGGCCCAGCGCGTCAACCTGGCCCTCTTTGCCCGGTGCACGGGGCGCCACTTCCTGCTCTATACCGGCCGCGAACGCTTCCGGCACCAGTTGCCGGAGCAAGCCACGGCCTGACACCCGGGGGTGGACGGCCCGTTCCGGGGCCGGGGTGGCATTTAAGGCGGTGATGCCGGATTTTGGTTGTACAATGCGGCCCATCGCAAGGCCCCGGCAGGTCCGGCGCGCCTGTGAGCAAATGCGAGCAGCGTTCCCGGTCAGCATGGACCGCGCCCGAGCCTGCCCTCATTTGTTCATCCCGATACCCCTATGAGCATCAAATCCGATAAGTGGATCCGCCGCATGGCGGAACAGCACGGCATGATCGAGCCCTTCGAGCCCGGCCAGGTACGGGAAGAAGACGGCCGCAAGATCGTTTCGTACGGCACCTCGAGCTACGGCTACGACATCCGCTGCGCCGACGAATTCAAGATCTTCACCAATATCAACAGCACCATCGTCGATCCGAAGAACTTCGACGAAAAGTCCTTTGTCGACTTCAAGGGCGATGTCTGCATCATCCCGCCGAACTCCTTCGCGCTGGCCCGCACGATGGAGTATTTCCGCATTCCGCGCAGCGTGCTGACCATCTGCCTGGGCAAGAGCACCTACGCGCGCTGCGGCATCATCGTCAACGTGACCCCGTTCGAGCCGGAATGGGAAGGCTATGTGACGCTGGAGTTCTCGAACACCACGCCGCTGCCTGCCAAGATCTACGCCGGCGAAGGTTGTGCCCAGGTGCTGTTCTTCGAGAGCGACGAGATCTGCGAGACTTCCTACCGCGATCGCGGTGGCAAGTACCAGGGTCAGCAAGGTGTCACACTGCCGAAGACCTGATCGCATACAATGCGCGCGTTGCGGTGTTACGGGTAACCCCGGGGCCGCGCGCCAAGCCTGAACGTCGAGCCACATGCCGACCCAGGGGGACGAATCCCCGGGCCATGTGGCTCAAGTCCTTCTTGCCGTCCAAGGATGCCAAATGAAATTCCGCTTCCCCGTCATCATCATCGATGAAGACTTCCGCTCCGAGAACATTTCCGGCTCGGGCATCCGCGCGCTGGCGCAGGCCATCGAGCAAGAAGGCATGGAGGTGATGGGCCTGACCAGCTATGGCGACCTGACCTCCTTCGCCCAGCAGTCCAGCCGCGCCTCCTCGTTCATCGTGTCGATCGACGACGACGAGTTCGTCAGCGAAGACGACCGGCCCGAAGCCGCGGCCATCGAGAAGCTGCGCGCCTTCGTCAACGAAGTGCGCCGCCGCAATACGGACCTGCCCATCTTCCTGTATGGCGAGACGCGTACCTCGCGGCATATCCCCAACGATATCCTGCGCGAGCTGCACGGCTTCATCCACATGTTCGAGGACACGCCGGAATTCGTCGCGCGCCACATCATCCGCGAAGCCCGGGTCTACCTGGACTCGCTGGCGCCGCCGTTCTTCAAGGCGCTGATCGCCTACGCGCAGGACAGCTCGTATTCGTGGCATTGCCCCGGCCACTCGGGTGGCGTGGCGTTCCTGAAGAGCCCGGTCGGCCAGGTGTTCCACCAGTTCTTCGGCGAGAACATGCTGCGCGCCGACGTCTGCAATGCCGTCGACGAGCTCGGCCAGCTGCTCGACCACACCGGCCCGGTGGCGGCCTCGGAGCGCAATGCCGCGCGCATCTTCAACTCCGACCACATGTACTTCGTCACCAACGGCACGTCCACCTCGAACAAGATGGTGTGGCATGCCAACGTGGCGCCGGGCGACATCGTGGTGGTGGACCGCAACTGCCACAAGTCGATCCTGCACGCGATCATGATGACGGGCGCGATTCCCGTGTTCCTGATGCCCACGCGCAATCACTACGGCATCATCGGCCCGATCCCGAAGAGCGAGTTCGATCCCGAGACCATTCGCCGCAAGATTGCCGCGCACCCGTTCGCCAGCCAGGCCAAGAACCAGAAGCCGCGCATCCTGACCATCACCCAGGGCACCTACGACGGCGTGCTGTACAACGCCGAACAGATCAAGGAAATGCTGGCCACCGAGATCGACACGCTGCATTTTGACGAAGCCTGGCTGCCGCACGCGGCATTCCACGACTTCTATCGCAACATGCACGCGATCGGCAAGGACCGCCCGCGCAGCAAGGACGCGCTGGTGTTCGCCACGCAGTCCACCCACAAGCTGCTGGCCGGCCTGTCGCAGGCATCGCAGATCCTCGTGCAGGATTCGGACACGCGCAAGCTGGACCGCTACCGGTTCAACGAGGCGTACCTGATGCACACGTCCACCAGCCCGCAGTACTCGATCATTGCCTCGTGCGACGTGGCGGCGGCGATGATGGAAGCCCCGGGCGGCACCGCGCTGGTCGAAGAAAGCATCCAGGAAGCGATGGACTTCCGCCGCGCCATGCGCAAGGTGGAAGGCGACTACGATGCCGGCAACAACGGCGACTGGTGGTTCAAGGTGTGGGGCCCCGAGGCGCTGGTCGAGGACGACATCGGCGACCGCGAAGAGTGGATGCTCAAGGCCAACGAACGCTGGCACGGCTTCGGCGACCTGGCCGATGGCTTCAACCTGCTCGACCCGATCAAGGCCACCATCATCACGCCGGGCCTGGACGTGGATGGCGAGTTCAGCGACCGCGGCATCCCTGCGGCCATCGTCACCAAGTACCTGGCCGAGCACGGCATCATCATCGAGAAGACCGGGCTGTACTCGTTCTTCATCATGTTCACCATCGGCATCACCAAGGGCCGCTGGAACTCGCTGGTGACCGAGCTGCAGCAGTTCAAGGACGACTACGACCAGAACCAGCCGCTGTGGCGCGTGCTGCCGGAATTCGTCGGCAAGCATCCCCAGTACGAGAAGCTCGGCCTGCGCGACCTGTGCGACGCGATCCACAGCGTCTACAAGGCCAATGACGTGGCCCGCGTGACCACCGAGATGTATCTGTCGGACATGGAACCGGCGATGAAGCCGTCGGACGCGTGGGCGATGATGGCGCACCGCGAGATCGAGCGCGTGGCCGTCGACGAGCTGGAAGGCCGCGTCACCGCCATCCTGCTCACGCCGTACCCGCCGGGCATTCCGCTGCTGATCCCGGGCGAGCGCTTCAACCGCATCATCGTGCAGTACCTGAAGTTCGCGCGCGAGTTCAACAAGCTGTTCCCCGGCTTCGAGACCGACATCCACGGCCTGGTCGAGGAAGAGGTCGAGGGTGGTGGCAAGGCGTATTTCGTCGACTGCGTGAAGTAACGCAGGCTGGCGGCAGGAAAGAGGGCCTCGCGCGTGCGAGGCCTTTTTTCTGCGCTCGCCCAGTCCTTGCGCACGGCCGACGCGCCGCGCGAGATTGCGATAGAGTGGCGCTCACAAATCTATGCAAACTCGACGGAGTGGAAATGACATCAGCACGCGTGGTGGAATTGACGGAGTTCGGCGGCCCCGAAGTGATGCGCCTGGTGAATGCCGAGTTGCCCGCGCCGGCGGCCGGCCAGGTGCAGTTGCGCCAGACCGCCATCGGCTTCAATTACATCGACGTCTACCAGCGCTCGGGCAAGTACCCGCTGCCATCGCCGACCGGGCTGGGCCATGAGGCCGCCGGCGTGGTCGAAGCGGTGGGCGAGGGCGTGACCGCCCTGCGCGAAGGCGACCGCGTGGTCTACATGCATGCTGGCATCGGTGCCTATGCCAGCCGGCGCAACGTGCCCGCCGACAAGCTGGTCAAGCTGCCCGACAGCATTGACGACCTCACCGCCGCGGCGGTCTTCTTCAAGGCCATGACCGCGCAATACCTCGTGCGCAAGACACATCCCGTGCAAGCCGGCGACATCGTGCTGGTGCATGCCGCCGCAGGCGGCGTAGGGCAGATCCTCAGCAGCTGGGCCAAGGCGCTCGGCGCCACCGTGATCGGCACCGCCGGCTCGGCCGAGAAGTGCGAAGTGGCCCGCGCGGCAGGGTGCGATGCCGCCATCGACTATTCGCAGGCGGACTGGGTGGCGCAGGTGATTGCTGCCACCGGCGGGCGCAAGGCGCGCGTGGTCTACGACTCGGTGGGCAAGCATACCTTCATAGGCTCGCTGGACTGCGCGGCGCCATTCGGGCTGGTGGCGCTCTATGGCGCCGCCTCGGGCCCCGTGCCGGCGTTCGAGCCGGAACTGCTCAGCAAGAAGGGTTGCCTGTTCCTGACGCGGCCATCGGTGTTCCCGCACAACGCCGACGCGCAGACGTTCCGCGCCAACGCGGCGGACGTGTTCCAGGCGATCGGGCAGGGCGCGATCCGGGCAGCCATTGGCGCGCGCTTCCCGCTTGAGCAGGTGGCCGAGGCGCATAGGGTGGCCGAGGCGCGCGCGACCACGGGCGCTATCCTGCTGCTGCCGTGACCTGAACTAACCAGACAAGACGCGGGGGCAACCCCGGAAATCAAAAAAAGGCCTCGGGTTTGAACTGAACCCGAGGCCTTTTTCCATGCCAGCGACCGAAGCCCCCGGCGATTTCACTAACTACTTCTTCTTGTCGAACTCGAACTGCGGCGTGGCGGGCTCGCTGTCGGCCGGCGCCGACGGCAACTCCAGCGTGCCTGGCTCGCTACGTCCGCCCGGCACCGGCGCTGGCACCGAGGCCGCTCCGCCCGGGCTCTCGCCCCCCAGCGGAATCGAGACCTCCGCCGCATTGCTATGGTGCAACGACCCCTTGTCCAGGAACATCGTCACCAAGCCCGGCCAGAACATCACCAGCACGACCATGATCAGCTGCAGGCCGACCCAGGGCAGCGCGCCCCAGTAGATGTCAGAGCTCTTCACTTCCTTGGGCGCGATGCCGCGCAGGTAGAACAGCGCGAAGCCGAAGGGCGGGTGCATGAAGGAAGTCTGCATGTTCACGCACAGCATCACGCCGAACCACACCAGCGCCGCAGTGGCCGCCGCTTCCGGGTTGCCGCCCATCGAATCGGCGACGACCGGGGCCAGCACCTTGACCGCAACCGGCGCCAGCATCGGCACCACGATGAAGGCGATCTCGAAGAAGTCCAGGAAGAAGGCGAGGAAGAAGATGAACAGGTTGACCACCAGCAGGAAGCCGATCCAGCCGCCCGGCAGCGAGGTGAACATGTGCTCCACCCAGGCGCCGCCATCCACGCCCTGGAACACCACCGAAAAGCAGGTGGAGCCGATCAGGATGAACACCACCATGGCGGTGATGCGCGCCGTGGACTGGTAAGCCTCGATGATCAGCCCGCGCAGCGCGCTCAGTTGCCCGGCGCGCAGCAGCAGCCACGTGATCACGAGGTAGACCACAGCCAGCGGAATGCGGAAGGCATGCGAGCCGAACGCGACGGTGCCGGCGATGATGGCCACGCCCGTGGCGGCAAGGCCGATGCGGTACAAGGTACGGTCGAGCTTGCCGAAGCCGGGGTCGCGCAGCACCGCCAGCACCAGCGCGCCGACTGCGCCCATGGCGCCGGATTCGGTCGGCGTGGCGATGCCCAGCATGATCGTGCCCAGCACCAGGAAGATCAGCACCGCGCAGGGAATGATGCCGCGCAGGCATTTGCGCCACAGCGGCCAGCCGCGCAGCGTGCGTTCTTCCACCGGCACCGGCGGCAGCCAGTCGGGTTTGACGCGCGTCAGCACGAAGGTATAAAGCGCGAACAGCGCGATCTGGATCACCGACGGGCCCCAGGCACCCAGGTACATGCTGCCCACGTCGGCGCTGCCCATCGGCGTCTTGAGCTGGTCGGCCAGCACGACCAGCACCAGCGACGGCGGCACCAGCTGCGTGATGGTGCCCGACGCCGCCAGCACGCCCGTGGCGTACTTCATGTTGTAGCGGTAGCGCATCATCACCGGCAGCGAGATCATCGCCATGGCGATCACCTGCGCCGCCACGGTGCCGGTGATGGCGCCGAGGATGAAGCCCACGATKATCACCGAGTAGCCCAGGCCGCCGCGCACCGGGCCAAACAACTGGCCCATGGAGTCCAGCATGTCCTCGGCCAGCCCGCACTTCTCCAGTATCGCCCCCATGAAGGTGAAGAACGGGATGGCGAGCAGCAGCTCGTTGGCCAGCACGCTGCCGAACACGCGGCTCGGCACCGCCTGCAGGAAACTGACCGGGAAGTAGCCGAACTCGATGGCCAKGATGCCGAAGGCAAGGCCCACCGCCGACAGCGAAAATGCKACCGGAAAACCGATCAGCATGAATACCACCAGGCCKCCGAACATCAGCGGCGGCATATATTCCAATGGAATCATTGCACCGGCCTCTCGTATTTCGATTCGATGCGCACCAGGCCCTTGAGGGCGGCGATGCGCTTGATCAGCTCGGACACGCCCTGCAGACCCAGCAGGACAAAGCCGAGGGGCACCACCAGCTTGATCGGGTATCGCGGCAGGCCGCCGGAATTACCGGATTGCTCGAGGATGCGCCACGAGGGCAGGAACAGGGAATCCCACGACAGCCAGGCAAACAGCACGCACGAAGGCAGCAGGAAGAAGATGATCCCGAAGATGTCGATCCAGTGTTGCGCGCGCTCCGATACGTTGCCGTAGATCAGGTCCACGCGCACGTGTTCGTTGCGCTGGAATGTGTAGGAGGCGCCGAACATCACCGCGATGGCAAACATATACCACTGCAATTCGAGCGGCCAGTTGTCGCTGAGGTTGAAGCCGTAACGCAGCAGGGCGTTGCCTGCGCTGATCAGGCACGACAGCAGGATCATGATGTTTGCAAGCCTGCCCGTGTGCTGATTMAACCTGTCGATCTGTCGTGACAGACCAAGCAAGTAATACATGGGTTGTCTCCCCTGTTTTTGCGGCGATTAGTTTATCTGTAACAAAATACTTCGGCGCTTGGGGCTAATACCTACCGCATCGCGCAAAAATCAAAAGGGCCGGGAGGCAATAAAAAAAGCCGCCAGGAGGGGCCTGCCCTGGCGGCATTCTTTCAAAATAAAACTTACGTGAAACTTACATCGGCACGCTGCGCTGCATGGAGTCCGCAGCCTGTGTTTAGAGCGTGGCGCGCGCCGCGGCAATCGCCGCGCGCACCTGCGCCGGCGCGGTGCCGCCGATATGGTTACGCGCCGCGACCGAGCCCTCCAGCGTCAGCACCGCGTGCACGTCATCGCCGATCAGCGCGGCCTTGTCGCCCAGGCCGGTGACGTCGCGCAGCTCGGCCACGGTCAGGTCGGCCAGGTCGCAGCGACGGTCGTCGCAGGCGCGCACCGCGTGGGCCACGGCTTCGTGGGCATCGCGGAAGGGCAGGCCGTGCTTGACCAGGTAGTCGGCCAGGTCGGTGGCGGTGGCGTAGCCTTGCAGCGCAGCGGCGCGCATGGCGTCCGGCTTGACCGAGATGCCCGGCACCATGTCGGCGAAGATGCGCAGCGTGTCGGCCACGGTGTCGACCGTGTCGAACAGCGGCTCCTTGTCTTCCTGGTTGTCCTTGTTGTACGCCAGGGGCTGGCCCTTCATCAGGGTCAGGAGGCCGATCAGGTGGCCGTTGACGCGGCCGGTCTTGCCGCGCGCCAGTTCGGGCACGTCCGGGTTCTTCTTCTGCGGCATGATCGAGCTGCCCGTGCAGAAGCGGTCGGCGATGTCGATAAAGCCCACGCGCGGGCTCATCCAGATCACCAGTTCTTCGGAGAAGCGCGAGATGTGGGTCATCACCAGCGCGGCGGCGGCGCAGAACTCGATGGCGAAGTCGCGGTCGGAGACGGCGTCCAGCGAGTTGCGGCACACGCCGTCGAAGCCCAGCTGCTGCGCCACGAACTCACGGTCGATCGGGTAGCTGGTGCCGGCCAGCGCGGCGGCGCCCAGCGGCAGGCGGTTCACGCGGCGGCGGCAGTCGGCCATGCGCTCGGCGTCGCGCGTGAACATTTCCACGTAGGCCAGCAGATGGTGCCCGAAGGTGACCGGCTGGGCGACCTGCAAGTGGGTGAAGCCCGGCAGGATGGTGTCGGCGTTCTTCTCGGCCAGGTCCAGCAGCGCGCCGCGCAGCGCGCCCAGCAGGCCGATGATGGTGTCGATCTCGCTGCGCAGCCACAGGCGGATATCGGTAGCGACCTGGTCGTTACGCGAGCGGCCGGTGTGCAGGCGCTTGCCGGCGTCGCCGACCAGCGCGGTCAGGCGCGCTTCGATATTCAGGTGGACGTCTTCCAGGTCGAGCTTCCACTCGAAGCTGCCGGCCTCGATCTCGCCACGGATCTGCGTCATGCCGCGCTCGATCTCGGCGCGATCGGCCTCGGCGATGATTCCCTGCTTGGCCAGCATGGCGGCGTGCGCCAGCGAACCCTGGATGTCGAAGAGAGCCAGGCGCTTGTCGAAGAACACCGAAGCGGTGTAGCGCTTCACCAGGTCGGACATCGGTTCGGAGAAGCGGGCGGACCAGGCTTCGCCTTTCTTGGCAAGTTGGGAGGTCATGGGCGGTAAGGCTGGGTTAGCTCGCAAGCCGGCGGCGGGCCGCGGGGCGAACGAGAAAATTCGGGGAAAGCGCGATTATATCGCTGCCGGGCCCTACGCAGACGGTAGCGGGTCCGGGAGAGYCTCCCGGCCTGCCCTATACGCCCTATAAGGTGTTGTCGATGACCTGGCCCTTGAACACCACCGGCCCGGTGGGGCCGTTGGGATCGGGCGAGCCGCCGCGCGGCTCCACGCTGATGGCCAGCGCCGGCACCTTGCCCAGCGCCTGGGCGACCGCCAGGCGCAACTGGCGCTGGTGCCCGATCACGCCGAGCGACTGCGGCTTGCCGCTGGCCGGGAGGGCCCAAAGCTGCAGGGCCTGCGCATCGTTCAGTGGCAGGTGATCCAGGCGCCGCAAGGTCAGTGCTTGCGAACGTGCATCCCAAGTCACAAGCACGGCGRCCTGGGCGCGATCGTCGTTGAGCACGGCCACCGCATTGACCAGCGGGGCAGTGTCCAACTGGCGGGCCATCCGCACGTTGAGGCCGATTGCCACGGCCGCCAGCACGGCGGTCGCCATGGTGGCGCCGCGCCAGAAGCCGGGGGCGGCCCACAGCCGTTGCCACCAGGCTGCGGGTGCCTCACCGGCTGGGCCCGCCGCGTCGGACGCCTTCATGGCTTGCCAGCCCAGCCGTTGTTCGATCCCGCACCACACCTTCTCCACCGGCGCCGATGCAGGCTGGAGTTCGGCAAGGCCAGACAGCCTGGACTGCCAGTGGCTGATGGCCGCGCGGATCGCGGGTTCCTCGCGGGCGAGCGTTTCCAGCCGGCGGCGCGCGCCCCCGCGCAACACGCCCAGCGCATACTGCGCGGCAAGGCGGTCGATCAGGTCGGGACGGCGGCTGAGGTTCATGGCAGGCTTTCCAGGCACGTGCGCAGGCGCTCCAGGCCGCGCCGTATCCATGACTTGACGGTGCCAAGCGGCACCTGCAATTGTTCAGACAGCTCGCTATGGCTCATGTCCTTCAGGTAGGCCAGCGAGATAGCCTGCCGCTGCGGCTGTTCCAGCCGCTGCAGGCACTGGTTCAATGCCCGCGCTTGCTGGCTGGCGAGCGCAAGTTCCGCCGGGCCGGCCGCTTCGTCGGCCAGCCACTCGCCGAGGCTGTCGTCCAGCTCCACGGTCTGGCTGGTGCGGGCAGCTGCCTGGCGGCGCAGGCAATCCAGCGCCCGGTTGCGCACGATGGCTGTCATCCAGGTCATCGGGGCAGCCAGGTGCGGCCGGTAGTCGCCGGCGTGATGCCAGATGCTGACGAAACTCTCTTGCACCACATCCTCCGCCCAATCGTGCCTGCTGGTTATACGCAGCGCGAGGCCAAACAGTTTCGTTGCGGTCTGGTCGTAGAGCTGCCGCAAGGCGTGCCGGTCTCCCATGGCCGTGCCTTGCAGCAACGCGGCAAGCAGGTCGGCGTCGGCCGGCCTGGGGGCAAAAGAGGAGTCGGCGGAGGAGGAGGGCACCGAGACAGGCGCCGCCGTTGCAGCCGCGATGCAAGCCGCATCCGAGTGCATGCGACCCCATGAGGGCGCCATCCACCCCTATACAGGAGAGCACCATGGAACGCATGCAGTCGAGCACCGCGCAGCACGAACGCCGGGCCGGCGAGGACACGGACAGCCGCGTCCTTGTTGCGCCGGATGCGCGCCGGCGCGGCTTGCTGAAAGTCCCCGGCCTGTTCGCGCTGGGATCGCTGGCGGTCATGAGCCTGGGTGAGTCGATGCCAGCATGGGCGCAGGTTCAGTCCGGCAGCACCAAGGACGATATCGCCATTCTCAATGTTGCCCTCGGGCTGGAATACCAGGCCATCGCGGCCTATCAGGTTGGCGCGGAGAGCGGTTTGCTGCAAAAACCCGTGCTGGAAACCGCGGTCAAGTTCCAGACGCACCACAAGGCACACGCACAGGTGCTGGCTGGCACGGTGTCCAAGATGGGCGGCAGCCCCGTGATGACCAAAAAGCCGGGTGAATACGGCTTCCCGACCGACCAGCTGAAGACCCAGGCCGATGTATTGCGCTTTGCCGCAGGCCTTGAGAAAGGTGCCACCGCGGCCTACCTGGGTGTATTGCCGAACTTCCACAATCGCGAGCTGACCAAGGCCGCCGGCAGCATCCTGGGTGACGAAGCGATGCATTGGGCCATCCTGCTCTCGGTGCTCGGCGAAGACCCGGTGCCGGGCGCGTTCGTCGGCTGAAGCCTGGCCGCCAACATCGGATGGCGCGCCCGGTCGGCCGTTTCTGCCCGGATAGCCGCTATCCTCGGTAGACGAGCCGCACTCTGCGCCGTCCGGCCTGCTGGCCGGACGGGTTCCCCGCCATGGTGCCAGCCACCATGGCGGTTTTTTTGCGCAGTGCGCGCAGCCTCGCCTTAGCCGCTGTTGCGCAGGCCCGCCGCCACCCCGTTGATGGTCAGGTGAATGCCGCGCCGCACGCGGATGTCGTCCCCGTCCTTGCCCGAGCGGTAGCGCTTGAGCAATTCCACCTGCAAGTGGTTGAGCGGGTCCAGGTAGGCGAAGCGGTTCTTGATGGAACRCGCCAGCAGCGGATTGTCGGCGAGGCGCTCGTGGCGGCCGGTGATCAGGGCCAGCATCTCGCACGTTAGGTGCCACTCGGCGCTGATGCGCGCGAACACCGTCTTGCGCAGCGCGGCGTCTTCGCACAGCTGGGCGTAGCGCGAGGCCACGGCCAGGTCGGTCTTGGCCAGCACCATGTCCATATTGGACAGCAGCGTGGTGAAGAACGGCCAGGTCTTGACCATGCGGCGCAGCGTGGCCACGGCGGCCTTGTGCGCGCGCTCGTCCGGCGCGTCGCCAGGTCCTTCGGCGCGTTTTGCGTCGGCAGCAGCGAGGCTTCCAGCGTGGCGGCGATCACCGTTTCCAGGTTGCGCCGGCCGATCTCGGCGTTGGCGAACTTGCTGTTGATGATCTCGCCCTGCTCGGTCAGGCGGATCTGGCCGTTGACCGTGCCCGGCGGCTGCGACAGGATGGCCTGGTAGGTCGGGCCGCCGCCGCGGCCAACGGTGCMGCCGCGGCCATGGAACAGCCGCAGCTTCACGCGGCGCGCCTCGAACACCTGCACCAGTGCCAGCTCGGCCTTGTACAGTTCCCAGTTGGAGGTCAGGAAGCCGCCGTCCTTGTTGGAGTCGGAGTAGCCCAGCATCACTTCCTGCTCGCCGCCATGGTGGGCGATCACCGAGGCAAAGCCCGGCAGTTCCAGCAGCGATTGCATGATGCCGGCAGCGTTGCGCAAGTCTTCGATGGTCTCGAACAGCGGGATCACCATCAGTTCCGGGCGCGCCGGGTTGGTCTTGCTGCCCAGCGTGCCGTGCAGCATGCCGGTTTCCTTCTGCAGCAGCAGCACCTCGACCAGGTCGGACAGCGTCTCGGTGTGCGAGATGATGTAGTTGCGGGCCACGCGCGCGCCATAGCGGGCGCGCAGCTCGCGCGCCATGTTCAGGATGGCCAGCTCGCTGCGGGTCTGCTCGGAATAGGCATGCCAGGGCAGCGTCAGCAGGCGCGGCTGGCGCAGCTCGGCCAGCAACAGTTCCAGCTTGCGGGCTTCCGTCAGGCCGGCATAGTCGGCCTCCACGCCGGCTGCGGCGAACAGTTCCGCGATCACCGCCTCGTGCACGTCGGACACCTGGCGCATGTCGATCGAGGCCAGGTGGAAGCCGAACACGGCGATGGCCTTGGCCAGCGCATCGATGCGGGTGCGCGCCAGCGCCTCGCCGTGGTGGGCGCGCAGCGAGTCGATCACGACCTGCACGTCGGCGGCAAAGGATTGCGCGTCGGCATAGGGCGCGGAGTCGGCCACCGGGTGGCGCGGCGCGGCCTGCCCGGTGACGGCCTGGCAGGTTGCCGCCAGGCGCGCATAGATGCCGATCAGTGCGCGGCGGTACGGTTCGTCGGCGCGATGATCGGAGTGGTCGGGCGAGGCATCCGCCAGCGCCAGCAGTGCCGGGCTGGCCTCCACCATCAGGCTCGACATCGACAGTTCGGCGCCCAGCGCGTGGACTTCGTCCAGGTACCACTCCAGGATCAGCGACGATTGCTGGCTGGCGGCGTGTTGCAGCGTGTCGGCGGTGACATTGGGGTTGCCGTCGCGATCGCCGCCGATCCAGGAGCCCATCTGGAAGAAGGGCGCGAGCTGGGTAGAGGCGGCCGGCGCAGCCTTGCTCTTGCGCGTGRCGGGAAACACCGCGGCGATGTCCTCTTCCAGCTCGCTCATCAGTTGCGGGATGCCGCGCAGGAAGCAGGTGCGGTAGTAGGACAGCGCATTCTCGATTTCGTCCACCACCATCAGCCGCGTATTGCGCAGCATGCGGGTCTGCCACAGCGTGGTGACGCGCGCGCGCAACAGCGCGGTGTTGTGCTCGCGCTCACGCGCGGTCATGGGCAGGTCGCGCTCGGCCAGCAGGCGGGCGATCTCGCGCTCGGCGTCGAGAATGCTCTTGCGCTGGACTTCGGTCGGGTGGGCGGTCAGCACTGGCACGATCAGCGCTTCGTCAAAGAACTTGCGCAGTGTCTTGCCGGTCACGCCAGCCGCGTCGATGGCCTGCAGCGCATGCGCCAGGCTGCCCGGCTGCGGCGGCGATCCGGCCAGCGCGTGCACGCGACGGCGGCGGTTGTGGTGCTGGTCCTCGGCGATATTGGCCAGGTGCGAGAAATAACTGAAGGCGCGCACCACCGAGTTGGTCTGGTCGCGCGACAGGCGCTTGAGCAGGCGATCCAGCTCCGCGCCGGCGGCGCGGTCGTTCTCGCGGCGAAAGCGCACGGCGGTCTGGCGGATGGTCTCGACGACCTCGAAGGCGGCTTCGCCTTCTTGCTCGCGCACGCAGTCGCCCAGCAAGCGGCCCAGGAAGCGGATGTCTTCGCGCAAGGGCACGTCCTTGTCGCTGGCGCGGCGAGCCGGCGTCGTGGCGGGCGCTGCTTCAGGCTGCGCGGCGCTGGCGCGCCTGGTACGGGTGGCCTTGGCGGATGGGGCAGATGGGGCGGTCGCGGGAATCGAGGCGGAAGCCAATGCGGTGTCGGGGGCGTCTGCCCGGCTGGCGGTTGGCTTGCGCCGGCCTGCGGGGCGCGCAGCTTGCTGCGTCATGCAATCTCCTGTCGTTTCTTATCTATTGTGTATTGTCTGTTGGCCCGGAGCGGCTTGGGGTGCGTGCTAACATTCGCGGATGCAAGCATCCGTCTCCCCGTCGTCTTCCAGCGCCGCGCCGCGCAAGCTAGTCATTGCCTCCCGTGAAAGCCGTTTGGCTATGTGGCAGGCCGAGCATGTGCGTGCTGCATTGCAACAATACTATCCCGCGTGCGATGTGTCCATTCTCGGAATGACTACGCGCGGAGATCAGATTCTAGACCGTACTTTGTCCAAGGTTGGCGGCAAGGGCCTGTTCGTCAAGGAACTCGAGATCGCGATGGCCGAAGGCCGCGCCGACCTTGCCGTGCACTCCCTCAAGGATGTGCCGATGGAGTTACCTGAGGGGTTTGCCCTGACTGCCATCATGGAGCGCGAGGACCCGCGCGATGCGCTGGTCTCAAGCGGCTTCGCCTCGCTGGACGACATGCCCGCCGGCACCGTGGTAGGCACCTCCAGCCTGCGCCGCGAGGCCGCGTTGCGCACCCGCTACCCCCACCTGGTGATCCAGCCGCTGCGCGGCAACCTGGATACCCGCCTGGCCAAGCTCGACCGTGGCGACTACGGCGCTATCATCCTGGCCGCCGCCGGCCTCAAGCGGCTTGGCCTGGTCAATCGTATCCGTGCCGTRCTGGATCCGGTCAGCTCGCTGCCGGCAGCCGGGCAAGGTGCGCTGGGCATCGAGATCCGGTCCGGCCGCCCCGAGCTGGCCGCTTGGCTGGCGCCGCTGAACCATGCGCCCAGCGCGCTGGCCGTGACCGCCGAGCGTGCCGTGTCGCGCATGCTGGGCGGTTCGTGCCAGGTGCCGCTTGCCGCGCATGCGCGCTGGGACGGCGCGCAACTGCACATCGACGCCTTCGTGGCGCTGCCCGATGGCAGCCGCTGTGTGCGGGCCCAGTCCGCCGCCGTGGTGGAAGGCGCCGATGCATCCAGCCAGGCCGAAGCGCTTGGCAAGGCCGTTGCCCAGGACCTGTTGGGGCAGGGCGCGGCTGACATTCTCGCGGCGCTGGCGGATCCGGCGTCCCCCCAAGCCCCTGCCTGAGACCGGCCCATGCCCCGCCCGACCGTCGTTGTAACACGACCCGCCGGGCAGTCCCGGCAACTTACCGAGGCCTTGTCGGCCGCCGGCCTGGACGTGCTTGGCTTTCCGCTGCTGGCGATCGGCCCCGTGGCCGACGATGCCCCCTTGCGCGCGGCGCTGGCGCAACTGGCGGACTTCGCGCTGGTGGTCTTCGTCAGCCCCAATGCCGTGGCCTTCGCGCTCGATGCACTGGCCCAGGTGCAGGACAAGCCCGCGCCGCAGTGGCCGGCATCCGTAGCGGTAGCCGTGGTTGGCCCTGCCAGCGTGGCTGCGCTGGCCGAGCGCGGGATTGCCGCGCCCAACTGCCGCGTGATCGCCCCGGCCGGCTGCACAACCGGCCATGAGGCAGACAACGGCGACGCCGYCAACGGTGGCGACGGCACCGCGGCGCGCTTCGATTCCGAGGCGCTGTGGCAACAGCTCGAAGCCCAGCTTGGCACCGGGGCGCTTGCCGGGCGGCAGGTCCTGATCATCCGTGGCAACGGCGGACGCGACTGGCTGGCCGAGCGCCTGCGCGCCGCCGGCGCCGAGGTGCTGGCGGTCGAGGCTTACCAGCGCTCTGTCCCCACGCCCGGCAGCATGCAATGGCAGGCCGTGCGCGACGCTCTCAAGCCGGGCGCGGCACCGCAGGCCTGGCTGCTGACCAGCTCCGAAGCCGTGCGCAATCTCGATGAGATGGCGCGCCAGGCCCTGAGCCCGCAAGAGCTCGCCTGCCTGCGCCAGGTGCAGTGCATCGCGCCCCATGCGAGAATCGCCGAACAGGCCTTGGCCCTTGGCTTCACGCACCTGCTGCGCGCGGCGCCCGGAGACGAAGGCCTGCTGGCGGCTTGCCGCCAGTGGGCGCAGGCGCATGCCGGCCCGCCGGCGCCGATGCCTGTCGCGGCGCCGCCGGCTGCCGCCGCGCCCGTCCCGCTCGCCACGGTGCCGCCGCCGCTCCCGGCAGCACCACCAGTCAACCCACCGCCCGCAACGTCAACGAAGGTCGATCGCGTGACGCAAGACAATACCGCTCCTCCCGCCTCCAGCCCGCCTCCCGCGGCTGGCGCCCCGCTGCCCGCGCGCGGCGCGCCCCGCGTCAATCCGTGGTGGCTGCTGCTGTTCCTGCTGATCCTCGCCATAGGCGGCGGTTTCTGGTGGCTGCAGCAGCGCGTGGACCACCTGACCCAGGAACTGGCGCGGCGCCAGCAGAGCAACGATGCGCTGGTGCAGGAAACCCGGGTGCTCTCGCGCAATGCGCAGGACACCGTCAAGGAACTGCAGGCCAAGGTTGGCGCGCTGGACGGCCAGGTGGGCGAGGCGCGCGACAAGCAATCCGCGCTGGAGCAGGTCTACCAGGACCTGATGCGCAACCGCGACGACTGGGAGATCGCCGAGATCCAGCAACTGCTCACCAACGCCGGCCAGCAACTCCAGCTGACGGGCAATGTGCAGGTAGCGCTGGCCGCGCTGCAAAGCGCCGACACGCGCCTTGCACGGACCGACAAGCCGCAGTACAACCTGTTGCGCCGTGCCATCGCGCGCGACGTGGCGCGCATGAAGGCCGTGCCGGATACGGACCTGACCGGCGCTGCGATCAAGCTCGACGAAGCCATCAACCAGATCGATACGCTGCCGTTGCTGTCGAGCGAGCGCATGCTCGAGCGCAGTGAAGCGGACGCGCGCAAGACGGACGCGAAGGCCGAGGCTGTCGACAAGCCCGCCAAGCCCGCCGGCGCCAAGGCTGGCAAGAATGCCGCCAAGGACGAGGCAGTGTCGGCCGGCAACGCGATCGGCAACTGGTTTGGCCGCCTGTGGGGCAGCGTGCGCGACGAGCTGATGCAAGTCATCCGCATCCGCCGCGTGGATGATGCCCAGGCACTGCTGCTGACCGGCGACCAGGGCTGGTTCCTGCGCGAGAACGTCAAGCTGCGCCTGCTCAATGCGCGCCTGGCGCTGCTGTCGCGCAACGAGCCCGTGTTCCGCAATGACCTGGCGGCCGCGCAAGCCATGATCGGACGCTATTGCGACACCAAGTCGCGCCGCGTGCAGGCCGTGCTGACCCTGCTCAAGCAGGCCCAGGCCGGCGCCGTGACGGTGCAGTTGCCCACCATGGCGGAAAGCCTCGGCGCGCTGCAAGCGCTCAAGAAGGAGTAGCGCATGCGGCTTCTTTTCTGGGTAGCTATCTTGTTTGGCGGCGCGGTCGGGCTCGCGCTGTTCACGCAATTCAACCAGAGCAATCTGGTCCTGTTCTACCCGCCTTACCGGGTTGAGCTGTCGCTGAACCTGGCGCTGGCCCTGCTGTTGCTGGCCTTCTTCGTGGTCTGGACCATCCTCAGCACCGCGCGCCATCTGTCCGAGATGCCGGCGCGTGCCGCGGCCTACCGCGAGCGCAGCCGCATGAGCCGCGCGCAGGCGGCCTTGCGCGAGTCCATCGAGAACCTGTTCGCCGGCCGCTTTGCCCGTGCCGAGCGTACCGCGCGCGAGGCCCAGGCCTGGCCCGAGCAGGCCCAGACGGCGGCGCTGATTGGCGCCCGCGCGGCGCACCGCATGCAGGAAACCGAGCGGCGCGACGCCTGGATGGCGCAGGTGACCGACCCCGAGCGCGAGCAGGCCCGGCTGGTGTCGATGGCCGAGTTGCTGGTCGACGCGCGCGATGCCGACGGCGCGCTGGAAACCATCGCGCAGCTGCAGGCCCAGGGCGCGCGCCAGATCCATGTGCAGCGCATCGCGCTGCGTGCCCACCAGCACCTGAAGAACTGGACCGAAGTCCTGCGCCTGGCGCGCTCGCTGGAAAAGCGCAACGCCCTGCATCCTGTGCTGGCGCTGCGCCTCAAGCAACTGGCCTGCGAGGCCCTGCTGGAGGAGCGCCGCCACGACGTGCAGGGCCTGCAGGATTTCTGGCGTTCATTGTCCACCGACGAACGCCGCGCAGCCCGCATCGCCGAGCCCGCGGCGCGCTATTTCGCGGCGCTGGGCCGTCAGGATGAAGCGCGCAAGATCGTGGAGGACGCGCTCAAGGTCAACTGGGATAGCCGGCTAGTCTTGCGCTATGCCGACTGCGCGGAGCCGGGACGTGCGCTGCCGCAGATTCAGCAGGCCGAGAAATGGCTGACGCAGCATCCGGTGGATGCGGATCTCTACTTCACGCTTGGCGTGTTGTGCCTGGGCGAGAAGCTATGGGGCAAGGCGCAGTCCAGCTTTGAGCGGGCGTTGAAATATGCGGATGCTGACCTGCAGCGCAGGTTGCGGGTTCGGGCGCATCTGGCGTTGGCCAAGATGTTCGAGGAGACTGAGC
>NZ_JBFTSF010000194.1:0-12308 GCF_056399905.1 Cupriavidus sp. 01L46 | reverse complement strand
GGCCAGCACCACACCGCCACCTGCATAGATGAACGGCCGCTCGGCGCCCTGCAACAGCGCGAGCGCCTTGCGGATCTGGCCCGAATGGCCCTTGTTCACCGGGTTGTACGAGCGCATGTCGACCGACTTGGGATACTCGTACTTGCAGGCATTKCGCGAGACGTCCTTGGGAATATCGACGACAACGGGGCCGGGACGGCCGGTTGCGGCAATATAGAACGCCTTCTTGATGGTCGCGGCGAGATCGCGGACGTCCTTGACCAGGAAGTTGTGCTTGACGATGGGGCGGGTGATGCCGACCGTGTCGCATTCCTGGAAAGCATCCTGGCCGATAGCGTGCGTCGGCACGTTACCGGTGATGATCACCATCGGGATCGAGTCCAGGTAGGCCGTGGCAATGCCCGTCACCGCATTGGTGACGCCGGGACCAGAGGTCACCAGGGCGCAGCCCACCTTGCCGGTCGCACGCGCATAGCCGTCTGCGGCATGAACCGCGGCCTGCTCGTGACGCACCAGGATGTGCTCGATCTTCTTTTGCTTGTAAAACTCGTCGTAGATATACAGCACTGCGCCGCCGGGGTAGCCCCAGACGTACTCGACGCCTTCTTCGGCAAGTGCGTGAACGAGAATCTCCGCCCCGATCATTTCGGGTGCGGCGGATGAATTGCTGTCTGCGTGGAATTCCGCGCTGGGCATGTTCATTTTAGTCCTTTGCAATTTTCGGCAAAAAATTGTTCGGATGCTCTCTGCCGGGCTTGTGGCACGGGTTCAAGCGGTGCGCGTCTGCATGATAGACCGCCTCATAAGCGGCCGAATGAGACAACCACTGATGTCGTGTGAACCCGCGACGATACTGGATTGATTCGGGCTTGTCTACGGGCTTTTTTAAGCGAGGGGGCATCCCGTCACCCTTCAGACTCCGCCRCCGCGCGCTGAGCCTGAATGACCACAAAAGAGAACAAGGATGGTCACCGGGGGGGTTATTTGCTAGCATCCCACCATTTTGGACGTGCAAGAAGCCCTACCCTGCACTTCCACCGGCCAAGGCCCCACCGTCTGTACCCCGCCTGCATGGCAACCGATCAGGAACTATCCGACTTTCTCGCCAGCGTCGAGCGGCGCGCCTTCAAACAGGCCGTGTTTGCGGTGCGCGACGACGAAGCCGCCCTGGACATCGTCCAGGACGCGATGATCAAGCTCGCCGAAAAATACGGCGACAAGAGCGCCGCCGAACTCGCGCCGCTGTTCCAGCGCATACTCCAGAACACCATTCACGACTGGTTCCGCCGCCAGAAAGTACGCAATACCTGGGTCACCCTGTTTTCCAACCTGCGCGACGACCGCGAAGGCGAGGATAATGACCTGCTCGACACTTTCGAGGCCGAAATCGGCTCCGAATCAGCGGAAAGCAGCGCCGACAAGGTGGAACGCGCCCAGACCATGCACATCATCGAACAGGAGATCCAGCGCCTGCCGACACGTCAACGCGAAGCCTTCCTGATGCGTTACTGGGAGGATATGGACGTCGCGGAAACGGCTGCTGTCATGGGATGCTCCGAAGGCAGCGTCAAGACGCACTGTTCCCGTGCCACGCACACACTGGCGCAGGCATTGCGAGCGCGGGGGGTCCGACTATGAGCACCAGAAACGAAAAAGAAATCAACGAACGCCGCCTGGCACACGATATCCGCACGGCACTAGATGCCTCTGCGAATGCGTTGCCGGACAATGTGACCGATCGGCTTGCCGCCGCGCGGCGGATTGCGCTGTCTCGCAAGAAAGCGCATGCCGCCGTCGCCGTGCCGCAACTGGCCTCGGCCGGGATGCCCACGCTCTCTTTCGACGAGGACGACTCGGCACTCCACCGCGCAGGTTCCTGGCTGCGCCGCCTTGGGCTGGTATGGACGCTGGTGGCGCTGGCCGCCGGGCTGGCGGGCATCTACCACTGGCAGCAGCAAAAGCGCGTCGATGAGCTGGCGGATGTGGACGCAGCGATGCTGCTCGACGACCTCCCGCCGACGGCATACGCGGATCAGGGCTTCCACGTGTTCCTCAAGCGCGGTCAGTAGGCATGGCCGGCGCTGACATCATCCCCGACGCACCGCGCCGGCGGTTGGCGGCCTTGCTGCTGGCCGGCCTGGCCGCCGCCACCACGATCTGGTCCCTGGTTCCGGCCACTTGCCAGGCTCAGGGCGGCCACCCCGGCGGCGCGCCCGCGGCCAGCCTCGCCAATGCGCACCCGAACTGGAATGAGCTCAATGCCGTCCAGCAGCGCGTGCTCGCGCCGCTGGCAGGCGAGTGGAATAATTTCCCCGAGCTCAACCGGCGCAAATGGCTGCAGATCGCGGAACGATACGAGAAGTTCTCGCCCGCGGAACAGGCGCGGCTGCAGACCCGCATGACCGAATGGGTCAAGATGACGCCCCAGCAGCGCCGCCTGGCGCGCGAAAACTACCAGATCACGCGCTCGCTGCCCGCCCAGAAGAAGGCCGAGGCCTGGAACAAGTACCAGCAACTGCCGGAAGAGCAAAAAAAGAACCTGGCGGCTGCCGAGAAAGTGCCACGCCGCCCCGGCGCGGTCAGCGCCTTGCCCTCCGGCAAGCGCCTGCCAGCCGAGACCACCCGGCAACTGCACCTGGAAAAGAAGGCACCCGGCACCGCATCGGCCGCCGCGCGCGCGCCCGCTGCCGGCACGCCGGCGGCGGAGTCCCAAGCTGCCATGCCAGGCGCCGCTGCCGGCGCACCGGTGCCGACCGTGGATACGCCGCGCGAGGCGGYCACCGAGGCCACGGCCAGCAGCACGGGCGCTACCGCCAACCCCGACGAGGCGGTGCGCCGCTGAGCCACCACGCGGTTGCCCGGCTGGCTCGCCCCCGCGCCCTCCCACGCAAGCTACCCGCCCCAACCGTGCTTTGGCATAATGCCGCTTGCGCCGGTCCGGCCGTGCTCGCTTGCTGCCTCGCGGCCCGGCCTTGCCCTCCTCCGGCGTGCCGGCCCTACCGCCTAATTGCCTTATCGCCTCATCGCCATGCCCGCCGTGACCACGCCCAAACCCAACGCCAAGCCGGCCGCATCGGGCACGCCTGCCAGTCCCGTGCGCCCGGCCGAGGCACCGACGATCCGCCGCCGCATCGCCTGCATGCTGTACGAAGGCGTATTGCTGTTCGGCGTGCTCAGCGCCTCGACGGGGGTCTATCTGCTGGCGCGCCCGGCGTTGCAACAGCTTGGGCTGGACGGCCCGTTCACGATGCAGTGCTGGAGCTTCCTGGTGCTGGGCTGCTACTTCGTCTGGTTCTGGCAGCGCAACGGACAGACGCTCGCCATGCAGACCTGGCGCATGCGGGTCGAGACGGCCGCGGGCGTGCCCCCGCGCTGGCCACAGGCCACGCTGCGCTACCTGCTGGCATGGCTGTGGCTGCCGCCTTCGGCGGCGCTCGGGCACGCGCTCGGCCTGGTCAAGGGCCCGTTCGTCGGCGTGCTGTGCGCTGGCCTGCTGGTTTGGATCCTGCTGGCTCTCCTCGACCCCAGGCGGCAGTTCCTGCATGACCGCCTGGCCCGCACCCGCCTGGCCGACCTGCGCCCGCCCAAGCCATGAACCTGTCGGCTGCCGCCTTGCGCCGCATCGCGGTGGCATTGCAGGCCGCCGTGGCGCTAGGCTGCGCCGCTGAACTCAACGCCCTGCATGGGTGGCCCCTCGCCATTGGCCTGCTGGCCGGCATTGGCGTGGTGCTGGCGATATTGGGGCTGTCTGTTGCCGGCGCCTTTGCCTTTACGCTGTTCGGCCTGGGCGAGCCCGAGGCGACGTGCCCCCCCATCCCTCCCGCCCTGCTGGCCATGCGGCCAGCCCGGTTGACGCCATGGCAGGCGCTGGGCTGCTATTTGCGTGAATACACCGCCGTGTTCCGGATGTTCAACTGGCTGCAGCCCTTCTGCTCGCACCGCCGCTTGCGCCCGGCCAAAGCCCCAGGCTMGTGCCCGCCGCTGCTGCTGGTGCACGGCTATGGCTGCAACCACGCCGTCTGGCTCGACATGCAGCCTGCCCTGGCGGTGGCCGGCTACCACTGCGAGGCGATCGACCTGGACCCGGTGTTTGGCGACATCGACCAATACGCCCTCGAAATACGCGCCGCCATCGCGCGCATCGCCGCCACCACTGGCCAGCCGCCGCTGCTGCTCTGCCATAGCATGGGCGGCCTGGCCGCGCGCGCGGCGCTGGCGGGACGCGGCAAGCCCCCACCCTGCCGCGGCATCGTTACGCTAGGCACGCCGCATCACGGCTGCGTGCTGGCCCGCTACGGCAGGGGCTTCAATTCCCGCCAGATGCGCTGCGCCAGCGCCTGGCTGCGCGCGCTGGCAGCGCGCGAAACGTCGCGCCAGCGCGCTGCCCTGGTGTCGATCTTCAGTTGGCATGATTYGATTGCCGGCCCGCTGGGGACCTCCTGGATGGAGGGAGCGCATCATGTGGCGCTTAGCGGCATCGGGCATGTCAGCCTGCTGCGGCATCCGGTGGCCACGCAGGCTGTGTTGCGGKCGCTGGCGCAGTTGTCAGCGGTGGCGCCGGCGGCCTGAGGAGCCAACAGCGCCAGCCGCTGAAAGCCCCCCAGCCACGCGATAGCGACGCAGTAGCCACGCAATAGCCAACTTCCCCACAACAGTCATATGACGTTCATGTTTCCTTAACGGCTTCGTCACGCGCCGCTGGCCCAATGCAGCCATCGTCGCTACCGAGGCCGCCATGGTTCAAGCTCTTCGTTCTGCCCGCGGACATCTGGCCAAGGCCACGCAACTGCTGCGCAGCCGCACCGCCGAGTCGCAATCCCTGCCGCGGCCCATGTCATTGCCTGCCGCGCTGGCCGCCTTCATGCCACCGGCCAGCGACTTGCAGCAACGGCCTCCCGGGCGTTGCGCCACCTCTCCCGCCAGCGCCCCGCCCCCCGAAGCCACCACCCAGCCCCCCCATCCGTCCCATCCCACCCKCCACTACCGCGCCATCTGGCTGTCCGACATCCACCTCGGCACGGCCGGCTGCCAGGCCGACTACCTGCTCGACTTCCTCAAGCACAATGAATCGGACCAGCTCTACCTGGTCGGCGACATCATCGATGGCTGGCAGCTGCGCCGCGGCTGGTACTGGCCGCAGAGCCACAACGATGTGGTGCAGAAGCTGCTGCGCAAGGCGCGCAAGGGCACCGAGGTGATCTACGTGCCGGGCAACCACGATGAGGTGGCGCGCCAGTTCGACGGCCTCGCCTTCGGCGATATCACGGTGCGCGAAGATGCCGTCCACGTCACCGCCGCGGGCAAGCGCCTGTGGGTGGTGCACGGCGACCTGTTCGACGGCGTGGTGCAGCACGCGCGCTGGCTGGCTTACCTGGGCGACTCGCTCTACACCCTGATCCTGGCCATCAACCGGCACTTCAACCGCATCCGCGCGCGCCTGGGCTTTCCCTACTGGTCGCTATCGCAATACCTGAAGCACCAGGTCAAGAACGCGGTCAACTACATCAATTCGTTCGAGCAGGCGATGGTGGACGAGGCGCGCCGGCGCGGCTGCGATGGCGTGATCTGCGGTCATATCCACAAGGCCGAGATCCGCGAGGTCGACGGCCAGCTCTACTGCAACGACGGCGACTGGGTGGAGAGCCTCTCCGCCCTGGTGGAGACGCAGGACGGCGAATTGCAGATCGTCTACTGGACCACCCTGCTCGATGCGCCGGCCACGGCTGGGCGCCGCGTCGTCGCCACGGCCTAACGAGACTTGAGCGCGGCACCCGCCCCACACGCCGCCATCCGTACAACGGGTTGGCCGTGGCCTCGCCGAGGCCGGCCACCCACGCGGCCTGGCCGCAAGGAGCTGCTATGAAGATCCTGATCGTCACCGATGCCTGGGAGCCGCAGGTCAATGGCGTGGTGCGCACGCTCAAGTCCACCCGCCGCGAACTGATCGCGATGGGGCACACGGTGGAGCTGATCACGCCGCAGGAATTCACCACCATTCCCTGCCCGACCTATCCGGAGATCGCGCTGTCCCTGTTCGCCGGCGCCAAGGTCCGCGAGCGCATCCGCGCCTTCGCGCCGGACGCGCTGCATATCGCCACGGAAGGCCCGCTCGGGCTGGCTGCGCGCCGCTATGCGATGCGCGAGCAGTTCCCGTTCACCACCGCCTACCACACGCGTTTTCCGGAGTACGTGCAGGCACGCTTCGGCATTCCGCTTGCCTGGACCTACCGCTTCCTGCGCTGGTTCCACGGCCCGGCGCGCGCCGTGATGGCGCCCACGCCGGTGGTGCTGCAAGACCTGCATCGCTTTGGCATCACCCACGGCGTGCTGTGGACCCGCGGCGTCGACCTCGATGTCTTCACCACCCAGCAGGCTAACGTGCTCAACACAGCGCACCCGATCTTTCTCTACGTGGGGCGCGTCGCCGTGGAAAAAAACGTAGAAGCCTTCCTCGCGCTGGACCTGCCCGGCTCCAAGTGGGTGGTGGGCGACGGGCCGGCGCTGGCGTCGCTGCGCGCGCGCTATCCGGCGGCCAACTACCTGGGCGTGCTGACCCAGCCGGAGCTGGCCAAGGTGTATGCTTCGGCCGACGTCTTCGTATTCCCCAGCCGCACCGATACGTTCGGGCTGGTGCTGCTCGAAGCCCTGGCCAGCGGGCTGCCGGTGGCGGCCTATCCGGTGACCGGGCCGATCGATGTGCTCGGCCAGAGCGACGCCGGGGTGATGCACGAAGATTTGCGTGAAGCTTRCCTGGAAGCGCTGCGCATCGACCGCGCCACCGCTCGCGCCCATGCCGAACGGTTCTCGTGGCGCGCCGCCTCCGAGCAATTCCTGACTCACCTGCAGCCGCTGCCGGCCGTACGCGCGACGCCCAACGGCACGACCGGCACCACTGCTCGCCCCTCTTCCGAACATGCCGACTCCGCATCGCCCACCGTCCGAACCGCACCGCCCGCCGGCACCGCAGACCGTCACGTCAGCACCGGCACCGGCACCGGCACCGGACTCGCCGAACAGCGACTACACGATTGAGCAAAACCCCCACAAGGGCAACCGCGGCCTGGCGCGGGCCTGGCATGCCGGCATCAACTCGGTGTCCGGCCTGCGCTACGCGGTGCTGGAAGAAAGCGCGTTTCGCCAGGAGCTGACGCTGGTGGTCATCCTGACGCCCTGCGCCTTGCTGCTGCCGGTCGGCATCGTCGAGCGCATCCTGCTGCTGGGCACCCTGCTGCTGGTGCTGATCGTGGAATTGCTCAACTCCAGCGTGGAGGCCGCGGTCGACCGGATCTCGCTGGAGCGGCACAGCCTGTCCAAGCGCGCCAAGGACTTCGGCAGCGCAGCGGTCATGCTGGCGCTGGTGCTGTGCGGCGGCACCTGGCTGGCCATCGCGGGGCCGATCGTGATGGACTGGCTGCGCACGCTGACGGCCTGACAGGCTAGCGGCACGGGCCCGGCGCAAGCCCGGCACGGCGGCGCGCGGACGGGGCCAAAGACGCTTGCGGCCTTGCGGCAAACGGCGATTGCTTATAATCGCCTTCAACTTACCGAATTGCCGCTCGCCCGGTCGCCTATGGAACCCAAACAGCAAGCCGGTCCCCGCCGCACCCGGGACCGCATCCTGGACGTCTCGCTCCGCCTGTTCAACGAGGTGGGCGAGCCCAACGTCACCACCACCACCATTGCGGAAGCCATGGAGATCAGCCCCGGCAATCTCTACTATCACTTCCGCAACAAGGACGACATCATCAGTTCCATCTTCGTGCTGTTCGAGCAGGAGATGGAGCGCCGCCTGAAGTTACCCGACGATCACAAGGCCACGCTGGACGAAAGCTGGTGCTACCTGCAGTACATGGCGGAGTTCCTGTGGAACTACCGCTTCCTGTACCGCGACATCAATGACCTGCTGGCGCGCAACCGCATGCTTGAAACCAATTTCAAGCGCATCGTCGAGCAGAAGAAGCGCTTTGCGATGGAGATCTGCCGGCAGTTCCAGGAAGACGGCGAGATGGAGGCCACACCCGAGCAGGTCGAGGCCATCTGCACCAATATCGTGGTGATCGCCACCTACTGGCTGTCGTTCCAGTTCGTGCAGCATCCGCGCCAGTACAACGACCCCGAATTGATCCGCGGCTACCTGCACGGCGCCAGCTACCATATCTTCTCGATCCTGGCCCCTTACCTGCGCGGCAAGGCCCGCCAGGCATTCGACAAGCAAGCCCAGGAATACGCCGCCGCCAAGGCGGCGCAAACAGAAAAGGAGCAAAAGTGAAGTCCGTTTGCATCTATTGCGGCTCCAGCCCCGGCAATCGCCCCGAGTACGCCGCCGCGGCGCGCGCCATGGGCAAGACCCTGGCCGAGCGCGGCCTTGCACTGGTGTACGGCGGGGGCAAGGTCGGGCTGATGGGCACCGTGGCCGACGCCGTGCTGGCTAACGGCGGCACCGCCATCGGCATCATTCCCGATGCGCTGATGCAAAAGGAAGTCGGCCATCGCGGCCTGACCGAGCTGCACGTGGTGCGCAACATGCACGAACGCAAGCAGATGATGGCCGACCGCGCCGATGCATTCATCGCCATGCCGGGCGGCGTCGGCACCTTCGAGGAACTGTTCGAGACCTTCACCTGGCTGCAGCTGGGCTATCACGCCAAGCCTGTGGGACTGCTCAATGTGGAAGGCTTCTACGACAGCATGCTGGGCTTCATGCAGCACGCCGTGGACGAAGGCTTCCTGAAGCAGGTCCACAACGACCTGCTGCATGTGGCGCCTACGCCCGAAGGCATCCTCGACAAGCTCGCCAACGCGCCGCGCTTGCTGGTGGACAAGTGGCAGGAGAAGCGCGGGGAGACCTGATGGTGCTCCCGGGCCAGCCACATCGGCTTGCGGCCCAGCCACGCCACCGTTGCGCGATAGCGATAGCGGCTGCGCTACGCGGGCCTGCTACTCCCGGCCTCCTGCGTCCGGCGAGCCCGGCTCAGAACGACGAGCCGGGCTCCTGCAGGAAGGCGCTCTCCTGCGCCGTATCCCTGCGCCCCAGCATGGCGTTGCGATGCGGGAAGCGCCCGAAACGCTCGATCACCGCGCGGTGCTTGAGCGCCCAGTCCACCACGTCCACCTTGCCCTGGCTTTGGTCGCGCAGCGCCGTCATCAGCTGCACGGCCGTGTTCTGGTCGGCTAGCGCTTCAGAATGCTCGAACGGCATGTAGCAGAACATGCGGTGGAAAGCCGTAGGCAGCAGGCGGTCGGCGCCGCTCGCCACCATCTGCCGGGCTGTTGCCAGCGCCTGCGCATCGGAGGCAAAGCTGCGCGGGCCGTCGCGAAAGACGTTGCGCGGCACCTGGTCGAGCAGCACGATGCGCGCGCAAGCGCATTCGGGGCTTTGCGCCCAGCCCGCGTTCGCGCCCGCGTGCGTGGCTGCCCACAGTGGCAGGAAGGCAGCGCGGACCGTGGCGTCGAAATCAGCGGACTTGGTGAACCACACCGAGCGTGTTGTGTTCCATGCCGGCGAGCCAGGCGTGCCGAACCAGAAATCGAGTACGCGCCGGGCGTCGGCAGGCAGGTCCGCGGCGGGGTTGGGATGCGTGTCAGCCATGATGCCGGGATCCATGGCGGGTCGGGTGGCCTTGGCCATCAACGCGGCACATTGCGCATCCAGTCGGCGGTGCCGAAAAAGGCCTGCATCAGGCGCAGTTGCAGGTCCTCGGGCAGGCCGACGTCCTGCATGGCCAGCGCCATGCAGCGCATCCACTGGTCGCGCTCGCTGGTGCCGATCTCGAACGGCATGTGGCGCGCGCGCAGGCGCGGGTGGCCAAAGCGCTCGATGAAGTGGTTGGGGCCGCCCAGCCAGCCGCACAGGAACCAGAACAGCTTGTCGCGCGAGCCGTCGAGCGAGGCGGGATGCAGCGCACGCAGGCCCTTGAACTCGTCCTCCAGATCCATCAGGTCGTAGAAACGGTCGACCAGTTCGCGCACGCGCGCCTCGCCGCCGATCAGTGCATAGGCGGTGACTTCGGGGGCGGCATCGGATGCCGTGGATGCCGCATTTTCAGGCTTGGAATCGGTACTCATAAACACTCAGGGATGGTTCAGGCTTCAGTGGTTCAGGCTACAGGTATCACGCATCACGCAGCGTGGCCAGCGCGGGCTGCCGCAGCACCTCGCGCAAACCCAGCCAGCCGCCCGCGAAAGCGCACAGCATGCCAGAAAGCACACCGGCCGGCACGATCCAGCCGTTGAAGCGGTAGGGGAAATCGAACACGAACTGCGACAAGCCCCAGCCCACCGCGATCGCGCCCAGGCTGGCCAGCAGGCCCGCCAGCCCCCCCACCACCAGGAACTCCGCGTACTGGGTCTGCCGCACCACCGCGGCGGATGCGCCCAGCGCCTTGAGCAGCCCGGCATCGCGCTTGCGCTCGTCGCGCGCGCCGGACAGCGCCGCATAGAGCACGGTGACGCCGGCCGCGAGCGTGAACACGAACAGGAACTCGACGGCGGCGATGACCTGGTCGAGCACGTCCTGGATCTGGCGCAGGATCATGTCGGTGTTGACCACCGTGATGTTCGGGAAAGCCGCCACCATGCGGTTGCCCAGCGCGGCTTGCGCGGGCGGCAGGTGGAAGGCGGTGATATAGGTCTGCGGCAAGCCTTGCATGGCCGAGGGCGGCAGGATGACGAAAAAATTGACCCGCATCGAGCCCCAGTCCAGCTTGCGCAGCGAGGTGACCGGCGCCTCCACCGACTGCCCCGCCACATCGAAGCGCAAGGTGTCCCCGAGGCGGATCCCCAGCGTCTTGGCGATGCCCTCCTCCACCGAGGCCCCGGCCCCGCCCTTCCCGGCGCCGAGCCAGTTGCCCGCCACCACGCGGTTGCCGGCCGGCAGGGCGTCGGTATAGGACAGGTTGAACTCGCGCTCGACCAGGTTGCGGGCGCGGCCATCGGCAAAGCGCTCGGCGCGCACCTGCTGGCCGGCGATATGCGTCAGGCGGCCGCGCACCATCGGGTACAGCAGGTCGGCGATGCCGGCGTGCTGCAGCATGCCGGTAAGCGGTGCGCGCTGGTCCGGCTGGATATTGATGACGAAGCGGTTGGGTGCGTCCGCTGGCGTGGCGTTGCGCCAGGAGGCGATCAGGTCATTGCGGGTCATGCCGAGCAGCAGCAGCGCCATCAGGCCCACCGCCAGCGCCACCGTCTGCAGCACCGTCACGCCGCGGCGGCGCTCCAGCACCGCCAGCGCAAAGCGCCAGCCCACGCTGCCGCGCGCCAGGCGCCCGCCACGCATCAGCCGCGACAGCAGGCTCAGCAGGCCCAGGGCCAGCAGTGCGAACACGACGCCGGCGGCGACAAAGCCGCCCGCGGTGGTCAGCCCCAGCTTGAGATCACGCGCGGCCACCATCAGCAGCGCCACGAAGGCGCCCAGGCCGAGCCCGTAGGCGACCCAGGTCGAGACCGGCGGCGCGCCGACGTCACGCCGCAGCACGCGCAGCGGCGGCACCCGGGTCAGCGCCAGCAGCGGCGGCAAGGCAAAACCCGCCAGCAGGACGACGCCAGCCAGCACCCCAACCACGGCCGGCAAGACGGAAGGCTGCGGCAGCGTCACCGTCAGCAGGTTACCCAGCGAGAGCAGCAGGCCGTAGTGCGCCAGGTAGCCGAGCGCCACGCCGGCCACCGCGCCGCCCACGCCCAGCAGCAGGAACTCCAGCCCGAAAGCCAGCAGGATCTCGCGGCGCGACAGGCCCATGCACTTGTAGACAGCGCAGGCGTCGGTGTGGCGCTGCATATAGCGGCGCGCCGACATGGCGATGGCCACCGCCGCAATCATCGACGACAGCACCGCCACCAGCGACAGGAAACGCTCGGCGCGGTCCAGCGTGGCGCGCATCTGCGGCTGGCCGGATTCCAGCGACTCGACCCGGGTGTTGCGCAGCGCGCGCTTGTCGATCTCGGCCTCGGCCCACTTCTGGTAGGCCTGCGCGGCGGCATCGGGGCCGGCCACCAGCAGGCGGTAGGAGACCCGGCTGCCCCAGCCCACCAGCCCCGTGGCGGCCAGGTCAGACAGCGGCAGCATCACGCGCGGCGCGAAATTCATGAAGCCGGCGCCGCGATCCAGTTCCTGCGTGAGGATGCGGTCGATGCGAAAGGCGCGGCTGCCCAGCTGGATGGTGTCGCCCATGGCGGTGGCGGCCAGGTCAGACAGCGGCAGCATCACGCGCGGCGCGAAATTCATGAAGCCGGCGCCGCGATCCAGTTCCTGCGTGAGGATGCGGTCGATGCGAAAGGCGCGGCTGCCCAGCTGGATGGTGTCGCCCATGGCG
>NZ_JBFTSF010000193.1:0-12319 GCF_056399905.1 Cupriavidus sp. 01L46 | reverse complement strand
AGCGAGCGCCGTGCAGGCGCGTGCCAGTGCCGCTACGGCGGGCGGCGGTGGCATGGCCTCGGAGCGCGCGCGTGGCGCGCTGGCGGCGCGGCTGCGCGCGGCCGGCATCCGCGACGACCGCGTACTCGACGCGATTGCCACCATCCCGCGCCACCTGTTTGTCGAGCCCGGCCTGTCGTCGCAGGCGTATGAAGATGCGGCGTTGCCGATCGGCCACCAGCAGACCATCTCCAAGCCGTCGGTGGTGGCTCGCATGATCGAGCTGTTGCGCGATGGCCTCGGCGCGGATGAGCCGCTGGAGCGTGTGCTGGAAATCGGTACCGGCTGCGGTTATCAGGCGGCCGTGCTGAGCCTGGTGGCGCGCGAAGTGTTCTCCATCGAACGGATTCGTCCGCTGCACGAACAAGCCAAGGCGAACTTGCGGCCGCTGCGGGTGCCAAACCTGCGCCTGCATTATGGTGATGGCATGTTGGGTTTACCCCAGGCGGCGCCGTTTTCGTCGATTATCCTGGCGGCGGCCGGCATGGAGGTGCCTCAGGCGTTGCTGGAGCAGCTTGCCATTGGCGGGCGGCTGATCGCGCCCGTGGCGGTGCCTCCCTCCGCCGGCGGGGCCGGGCAGACCGTCACACAGCAATTATTGTTGATCGAGCGGCGTAACCGGCATCGCTTTCACCGGACCGCGCTTGAAGCCGTTTTCTTTGTGCCATTAAAATCGGGCACTATCTGAGTCGAACTATGCACAATATCGTGAACACGGAACGTTTCGCCCGCGCCGGGCAGCTCGCTACCGCCTCCCTGCTGCGGGCCTTGCGGGCCGCCTGCGCCTCCCCGCCCATGCCGGCGCCCGTGGTGGACCGCACCTCGGGAGCCGGCGTCGCCGGTGTCGTCCCGCTGGAACCCGCGCCGCCTGGGTACTATCGCGTCAAGCGAGGCGATACGCTTTATCGAATCGCGCTCGAGAACGGCCAGTCCTATCGCGATGTCGCGGCCTGGAATTCTCTGGCCAATGCCAACCAGATCGAAGTGGGTCAATTGTTGCGCGTGGCGCCTCCTGGCGCCGACGTCAACGCGGGCACCGGCGTAGCCACCATGCCGGTGGCGCCGGGTGGCGTGCAGGGCCAGCCGATCGACCAGGCGCGTCCTGTGCCCACGCCGGTTCCGTCGACAGCCACTGCCGGCGGGGCTTCCGCGCCCGTGGCGGCGGCCTCCGCGCCAGCCGCCGATGGCTCGGTCAAGCTGGCATGGCCGGTCACCGGCCAGCTGATCGGGCGTTTCGACGAAAAAGGCAACAAGGGCATTGATATTGCCGGCAAAAAGGGCGATCCGGTGCAAGCAGCCGACGATGGCCGCGTGATTCACGTTGGCCCCTTGCGCGGCTACGGGAATCTTGTCATCATCAAACACAACGATACATATCTCACTGCGTACGGCCACAACGACAAGGTGCTGGTGACGGAGCAGGCAACGGTCCGCAAGGGACAAAAGATTGCAGAGATGGGCAACAGTGACACCGATCGTGTGAAGCTGCATTTCGAGGTACGCAAGAACGGGAAACCAGTCGATCCGATGCGGTATCTGCCGCCACAGTGAGGGTTCATGCCACGCCAGAAAACTGTCTCCACCGGAAGCACCAGCCGCGCTCGGCGTCCCAAGCAGCCGGAGTTGCAGCAGTCCACTGGCGTGGCGCAAGCCGATGCCGATGCAGATTCCGAGGCCTACGGCCAGGACCCGGCCGCCGACCTGGTGCCGCTTACCGATGAGCCCATCACCACGGGCACGGCGGTAGGCCTGCGCGAGGCCGACCTGATGGTCGAGGAAGTCGAGCGCCAGGCCCGCGACGAGGACGAAGAAGAGTCCGAGGACGAAGAAGAGGGCGAGGCCGCCGCCGAGCCGGCCGCGCCCGATCATGACGACTTCCGCACCGTGCTGCACACCGAACTGGCAGCCGACACCGTCCAGCATTACCTGAATCGCATCAGCATCAAGCCGCTCTTGTCCGCGCCGGAGGAACTGCATTTTTCCACCCTGGCCAAGGGCGGGGATTTCTCGGCGCGGCAGGTCATGATCGAGCGCAACCTGCGGCTGGTGGTCAGCATCGCCAAGGGCTACCTCAATCGCGGCGTGCCGCTGCTGGACCTGATCGAGGAAGGCAATCTCGGTCTGATGCACGCCATCGAGAAATTCGATCCCTCCCGCGGATTCCGTTTCTCGACCTACGCCACATGGTGGATCCGCCAGAGCATCGAGCGCGCCATCATGAACCAGGCGCGCACCGTACGCCTGCCGGTCCACGTCATCCGCGAGCTCAACCAGGTGCTGCGCGCCAAGCGCCATCTGGAGAAGGGTGGCACCGACGGCCGCGATGCCAGCCTGGAAGACATTGCCCACCTGCTGGGCAAGACCCCTGACGAAATACAAGACGTGCTCGCGCTCAACGAGCACACCACCTCGCTCGACACGCCATTCGATCTCGATCCCGGATCCAGCCTGCTTGATTTCCTCTCGGACGAGCACAATGCCGCGCCCGACCAGGAAGTCGCCCACCGCGAGCTGGAAAACCTGATGAAACAATGGTTGGCGCGTTTGTCCGAAAAGCACCGCTATGTTGTCGAGCGCCGCTTCGGGCTTAATCACATCGAGCCGGCCACGCTGGAAGAACTTGCCGAGGAAATGGGGCTGACGCGCGAGCGTGTGCGCCAGATCCAGCAAGAGGCGCTGGTCAAGCTCAAACGCCATTTTGCTTCGCAAGGCGTGCGCAAGGACGCTGTTCTATGACACCTGTGCTGGTATTCGACATCGAGACGATTCCCGATGTCGATGGTTTGCGTCGTCTGCACGACCATCCCGACTCCATGACCGATGCCGAGGTCGCCGAACATGCTTTCGCGGCCCGCCGCGAGAAAAACGGCACCGATTTCCTGCCACACTACCTGCAGCGCATCGCGGCCATTTCCTGCGTGCTGCGCCGTAACCAGCGCGATGGCACACCGGTTTTCCACGTGGGCTCGCTTGGCACGCTGGAAGACGGCGAGGCGGTGCTGATCCAGAAGTTCTATGACCTTGTGGCGCGCTACTCGCCCCAGATGGTGTCGTGGAACGGTGGCGGCTTCGACCTGCCCGTGCTGCATTACCGCGGGCTGGTGCATGGCATCGTGGCGCCGCGCTACTGGGAAATGGGCGAAGGCAGCGAGTCCGACAGCCGCGAATTCAAGTGGAACAACTACATCAGTCGTTACCACATGCGGCACCTGGACCTGATGGACCTGCTGGCGATGTACCAGCCGCGAGCCAGCGCACCGCTGGACGATCTCGCCAAGCTGTGCGGCTTTCCCGGCAAGATGGGCATGGACGGCAGCAAGGTCTGGCAGGCCTACCAGGACGGCCAGTTGCCCGCGATCCGCGATTACTGCGAAACCGATGTCGTCAATACCTACCTGGTGTACTGCCGCTTCCAGTTGATGCGCGGCGGCCTGACGCCGAAGCAGTTCGATACCGAAATCGAATTCGTGCAGGAGTCGCTCGCCGAGTTGCCGGGTTCGCAGTGGATCCAGTACCTCCAGTCTTTCCGCATCAAGCCGGTGTATGCCGGCGGCGATGACGACGAAGAACCGGAAATCTAAGCGCCCCTCCGTGACAGACCCTTATTCGTCCGCCAGCGACAAGTAGATCGGCTGGTGGTCGGATGCCCGCGTTTCGCCATCCACCTCGCAGCACAGCACGCGCGACAGCAGGTCCTCTGTCAGGAATGCGAAGTCACAGGCAAACGGCGCCTGCGGCCATTGCTCCCTGTCATACAAGGCGCAAGTTGGCGCATGGGGCTTGCCGGGGTGGGTATGCGTCCAGGCGTCGTGCCAGCCGATGATGCCGGTTTCGTGGCAACCGTCGTATGGCGCCAACATGCGCAGGTAAGCGATATCGTCCGGCGCGCCGTTGAAATCGCCGCACAGCACGGCGGAAGCGGGCCGTGCTTCGGGTGTGAACGGGCCGGAGCCCGTCTCGCGCAGGCCGGGTTGGCTGGCGTGCTCGCAGGCCTCGCGGTGCCAGGCGCGCAGCGCGTCGGTCTGGGCCGCGCGCTGATGTGTCGAGTAATACTCCAGGTGGGTGCAGATCACACGCAGGCGACGTTCTCCCGTCATTACCGTTGCTTCCAGCGCCACACGCGGCATCGACGGGACGGTTGGATCGGTGGGCCAGGGCAGGGCATGGCGAAACACTTCGAGCAAGGGCAGGCGGGTGGCGATGAGGTTGCCGAACTGGCGTGGCGCGCCGTCCACTGTGAAACGGTCCACCGCAGGCGCGTAGAGGATCCGGTAGCCGGGCAGCAGCGCCGCCAGTTCGGCTACCTGGTCGGGCCCAGGCGCGCCTGCGAGGTCGGAATAGTCGCGCGTCACCTCCTGCAGGCAGAGTACATCGGCGTCGGCGATCGCGTGCAGCGTCCTGACGGTGCGGGCCAGGTCGACGCGCCCGTCGGCGCCACGACCCCACTGGATATTCCAGGAAATCAGTTCCATGTCGCCCCCTGCTCGGTTGCCGCGGCGCGCGGTGCCGGTGTTCTGTGCCGGGAGTGCCTCGCGCGTGCTGCACCCATGTTGCGCCTATCTCGCGCGCTTGTCCCGGTCTTCATGCCACCGGGCTTGCCGCAGGGCCGCCCGGCTGTGCGTCTGGACTACAATCGCGCTTTCACAAAACAATACGTCAGGTTCCCCAGGTGTCTCAAGCCGTGACTCTTACGCAAGCCCATTCTGCGCCAGAAGGTGGCGCTTTCGCCTCCCCGGCCGTGCCCGCACCGGTCAAGCCTGTGCCCGTGCAGCTGCCCGTCGTGCAGATCCACAGCCTCGACATGGAGGCGCGCGGCGTTGGCCGGCTGGTCAATGAGGATGGCAGCCCGGGCAAGGTGATTTTTGTCGAGGGCGCGCTGCCGGGCGAGACCGTCAGCTACAGCAGCTTCAAGCGCAAGGCCAGCTTCGAGCAGGCCAACCTGGGCATGATCAAGAAGGCCTCATCGATGCGCGTGAAGCCGGGCTGCGAGTATTTTGGCGTTTGCGGCGGTTGTTCGATGCAGCACCTGGACGCACGCGCGCAGGTGGCCATCAAGCAACGCGTGCTGGAAGACGATCTCTGGCACTTGTCGAAGCTGCGCCCGGACGTGGTGTTCCGCCCGATCGCTGGCCCGGACTGGGGCTACCGCTACCGGGCGCGCCTGACAGTGCGCTACGTGGCAAAGAAAGGCGTCGCGCTGGTCGGCTTCCATGAGCGCAAGAGCAGCTATGTGGCTGATATGGCGAGCTGCAAGGTTCTGCCGCCGCACGTATCGGCCCTGCTGGTGCCGCTGCGGGAGCTGATCACGGGTTTGTCGATCCGCGACCGCCTGCCACAGGTGGAACTGGCGGTGGGGCAGGACGTGACAGTGCTGGTGCTGCGCATCCTGATGCCGCTGACCGAGGCCGACGAGGCGTTGCTGCGCGCCTTCGCCGACCAGCATGGCGTGCAGTTCTGGCTTCAGCCCAAGGGCCCGGACACGGTGGTGCCGTTCTACCCGCTGGACCGCGAACTGGCCTACACGCTGCCGGAATTCAATATCCGCATGCCGTTCAAGCCGACCGACTTTACCCAGGTCAACCACCAGATCAACCGCGCGCTGATCGGCCGGGCGCTGCGCTTGCTGGACGCCCAACCGGATGACCGGCTGCTCGACCTGTTCTGCGGCATTGGCAATTTCACGCTGCCGCTGGCCACGCGCGGCCGCTCGGTGATGGGCATCGAAGGCAGCGAGGTCCTGACCACCCGGGCACTGGCCAATGCGGTCATCAACGGGTTGGACCACAAAACCGAATTCGCCTGCAGGAACCTCTTCGAGGTGGGTGCGGAAGACATCGCCGCGCTGGGCCGTTTCGACCGCTGGCTGATCGACCCGCCGCGCGAAGGTGCGCTGGCGGTCAGCAAGGCGCTGGGTGAACTGGCTCAGGCTGGCAGCGACGTGCTGCCCAAGCGCATCGTCTACGTCTCGTGCAACCCGGCCACGCTGGCGCGCGATGCCGGCTTGCTGGTGCACGAGGCCGGCTACCGGCTTTCCGGTGCTGGCGTGGTCAACATGTTCCCGCACACCTCGCATGTGGAATCGATTGCGGTGTTCGACCGCGGCTGAGCGACTGAGGAAGGCGGGCGCGGCCTTGCGGCCGCGGCTAAGAAAAAAGGCCAGCGCGGGTGCGCTGGCCTTTTGGTCTGGGGCAGGGCGGCGGCGGCGCCCGCCTTAGTCGCGGTTGCCGCCGTAAATGCCCAGCAGCGCCAGCAGGTTGGCGAAGACGTTGTACACGTCCAGGTAGATCGCCAGCGTTGCCGTGATGTAGTTGGTCTCGCCACCGTTCAGCACGCGCTGCACGTCAAAGAGGATGTAGGCGGAGAAGATGCCGATGGCGATCACCGAAACCGTGATCATCAGCGACGGCAGTTGCAGCCAGATGTTGGCGACGCTGGCCAGGATCAGCAGGATCACGCCGACGAACAGGAATTTGCTCAGCCCGGAGAAATCGCGCTTGCTGACGGTAGCGATGGTAGCCATGGCGCCAAACACCGCCGCTGTGCCGCCAAAGGCATACATGATCAGTGCAGGGCCATTGGAGAACTGCAGCACCGACCCGATCAGGCGCGACAGCATCAGCCCCATGAAGAAGGTGAAGGCCAGCAGCAGGACCACGCCCATGCTGCTGTTCTTGGTCTTCTCGATGGCATAGAAGAAGCCGAACGCGATGCCCAGGAACAGGATCATCGACAGGCCGGGGCTGCCTTTCATCAGGCTGAAGCCCGTGGTGACGCCGATCCACGCACCGATGACGGTGGGAATCATCGAAATGGCAAGCAACCAGTAGGTGTTGCGCATGACCCGATTGCGCACCACGACGTCGCTCGTCGCGGTGCCGCTGCCGAAACTGTATGTGTTCAGCTTGTTATCCATGGTGACTCCTGTCTCGAAACGGTGAGGCGCCGGGGTAACCCAGGCGGGCACAACGCCAATGTGGCATCGCAGTAACGGAATTGCAAGGGTTGAGGGAACGTATCAGCCACATTTTCGCAAAATCCGCGCTGCCAGTGGTGATTTGATCGCAACCGGCCTCCCGCGTTCCCTGCGCGTGGCACGTCATTTAAAGTGATTTTTAAGTGACTTTATGGTGTGTGCCGTGCCTTGGTTGGCTCCCGGGAACCTGCGGCCATGGGGCATCTCGAAACCATAACCGTCTCGTGCTAGAATTGCACGTTTACTTGACTTGTAACCCCTTCATTTTTTGGAGTTTTTATGGCGATCGAACGCACCCTGTCGATTATCAAGCCGGATGCCGTGGCAAAGAATGTCATCGGCCAGATTTACGCTCGTTTCGAGGCCGCAGGCCTGAAGATCGTGGCTGCCAAGATGGTTCACCTGTCGCGCGGTGAAGCCGAGCAATTCTACGCAGTGCACGCTGCCCGCCCGTTCTTCAAGGACCTGGTGGACTTCATGGTTTCCGGCCCGGTCATCATCCAGGCCCTGGAAGGCGAGAACGCCATCGCCAAGCATCGCGACCTGATGGGCGCAACCGACCCGAAAAAGGCAGAAGCCGGCACGATTCGCGCCGATTTCGCTGACAGCATCGACGCCAATGCCGTTCACGGCTCGGACGCAGCAGAAACCGCTGCCGTCGAAATCGCTTTCTTCTTCCCCGGCATGAACGTTTACAGCCGCTGATTGTCTGGTCTATTCCACAAGACTAGACTGCCATAGAAGTTGATACTGCCGTCATGAACACTCTCGTCAACCTGCTCGATCTGGATGCGGACGCGCTTACCGCCTATTGCGGAGAGCTCGGCGAGAAGCCGTTTCGTGCGCGGCAGTTGCAGCGCTGGATTCACCAGTTCGGCGCCAGCCGTTTCGATGCCATGTCGGATCTCGCCAAGTCGCTGCGCGAAAAGCTCGCCACGCGCGCCGAGATCCGCTCGCCTGCCGTCATCACCGACAACCTGTCGGCCGACGGCACGCGCAAGTGGCTGCTGGACGTTGGCGCCGGCGATGCGGTGGAGACGGTGTACATCCCTGAGGAGACGCGCGGCACGCTGTGCGTGTCTTCGCAGGCGGGGTGCGCCGTCAATTGCCGGTTCTGCTCGACCGGCAAGCAAGGCTTCTCGCGCAACCTGTCCACTGGCGAGATCATCGGCCAGTTGTGGATGGCCGAGTTTGCCATGCGTGCCCAACTGGGCCGTGGCGCCAAGGACGACCGCGTCATCTCCAACGTGGTGATGATGGGCATGGGCGAGCCGCTGCTCAACTATGACCAGGTTGTGCCGGCCATGCGCCTGATGCTGGACGACCATGCCTACGGGCTGTCGCGCCGGCGCGTGACGCTGTCCACCTCCGGCGTGGTGCCGATGATGGACCGGCTGGCCAAGGATTTGCCCGTGGCGCTGGCGGTATCGCTGCACGCGTCCAACGATCCGTTGCGCGACATGCTGGTGCCGCTCAACAAGAAGTACCCGCTCGCCGAGCTGATGGCGGCTTGCCGCCGTTACCTGGAATTCGCCCCGCGCGATTTCATCACTTTCGAATACTGCATGCTGGATGGCGTCAATGACGGCGTCGAGCATGCCCGGGAACTGCTGAAGCTTGTGGCCGATGTGCCCTGCAAGTTCAACCTGATTCCGTTCAACCCCTTCCCGGAGTCGGGCCTCAAGCGCTCAAACAACGAGCAGATCCGCCGCTTCGCCCAGGTCCTGATGGACGCCGGCATCGTCACCACCATCCGCAAGACGCGCGGCGACGATATCGATGCCGCTTGCGGCCAGCTCGCGGGCGAGGTCAAGGACCGTACCCGCCTGGCCCAGCGCGGCAAGTTCGGCAAGATCACGCCGATTGTGGCGGCGCCCGCGGCCGGCCAGCCGCAAGAGGCCCGGCCTGCATGACCCGTCTGATAGTTGCGGTCCTGATGGGGCTGGTGCTGCTGTCCGCGTGCCAGTTGCCGCCGCCGGCCAAGCCCGAGTTGCAGACCGCATCCGACCAGACCGAGCTGAGCCGGCGGGCTACTATCCGTCTCCAGTTGGCTACCAGCTACCTTGAAGCCGGACAGTACACCGTCGCGCTGGACGAGGCCAAGCAGGCCATTGCCATCGACCCGACGCTGGTCGACGCGTACCATATCCGCGCGTTGGTCTACATGAACATGAACGAGCGCGTGCTGGCGGAAGAGAGCTTCCGTAGCGCGCTGGCCATGCGCGCCGATGACGGCGACGTGCTGAACAACTACGGCTGGTTCCTGTGCGTGAACGGGCGCTATGCCGAGGCCGTGCCTTACCTGGAGCGCGCGGTCAACGCGCCTTCGGCAAGCGGGCCTGGCAAGGCACTGACAAGCCTTGGCGCCTGCCAGCTGCGCAATGGCAACAGCGAGGCAGCCGAGAAGAGCTTGTTCGGCGCCTTGCGCTACGATCGCAACAATCCGGTAGCCAACAACAACCTGGCGCTGCTGTATTACCAGCGCGGGGACTACCAGCGTGCCCAGCAGTATATCGGCCGCATCAACAGCAGCAATTTCGTCAGCGCGCAATCCCTCTGGCTGGGTGCGCGCATTGCCCGCCGTCAGGGTGATGTAGCGGCGCAGAATGCCCTGGTGGCACAGCTGCGCAGCCGTTTCCCCGATTCGCGTGAGTTGACCGCATACGAACAAGGAGCATGGGATGAGTGAGCACGAGCGCGCCGAAGGCCAGACTGCAGCGACGGGTCATGCGGGGGGTACCCCTGCGGATGCCGGGCGCGAGGCGGTGGCGCGCGAGATCGGCGAACGCCTGGCGCAAGCGCGCAAGGCTCAGCGTTTCTCGCTGGAAGATGTCAGTGCGCGGCTGAAGGTCGCCTCGCACAAGCTGGCCGCCATCGAGCAGGGCGACGTCGCGGCACTGCCCGACGTGACCTTTGCCAAGGGTGTGATGCGCGCCTACGCACGCATGCTCCAGATCGACATCGACGCCTTGCTGGCGCGTTTCCACGCGCAGGCTGTGCCGGTAGTGGAAATCGGCATGCGCCGAGAAGGTGGCCTGAACGAAAGCTTCGACGACCGTAACCGCTTTGGCTCCGGTGGCTCCGGCGGCCGGTGGATCTGGCTGGCCCTGGTGGTCGCCGTGATCGGTGGCGGGGTGCTGTTCGGGCTGGACCACTTCAAGCAATGGATCGAGGCGCGCAAGGAAACGCTTACGGCACCCTCGGCGGCCGAAGCCACGGTGCAAGGCAGCGAGCCCGGTACCGTCACGGCCGCACTGCCGCCGGTGATGGCCGCGTCCGATGCCCCGGCGCCGTCCGAGTCGCTGCCCGCCAGCGGTCCGGCGGCGGTGGCGCCAGCGCTTTCGGCGGCACCCGCACCTTCGGCAGCACCAGCTCCGGCCGCCGTGGCCGCCGTCTCCGCGGTCGCTGCTTCAGCGGCAGTGCCGGCCCCCGCAGCGGCAGACGGGGCCGCCGAGCTGCGCATCCGTTTCGCATCGGACACCTGGTACGAGATCCGCGACCGTAGCGGCAAGGTTGTGCTCGGCGGGACTGCGCGCGCGGGCCAGGATCTCAGCGGCGGCGGTACGCCACCGTACAAAATCGTGATCGGCAACGTCAAGGGCGTCGAGTCGCTGACGCGCAACGGCGCGCCGGTCGACCTGAAAGCGGCCAACCGCAATAACGTGGCGCGCCTGACGCTGCCCTGAACATCGTTTCTCCAGCCATGCGCAACGCCGCATTGCAAGGTGGTAATGCTATGAACCAAAAGGCTTGTATGCCGGTGCTGCCCGGCCCGCTGCCCCGCCGCAAAACGCGCCAGGCGCGCGTGGTGTGGGGCGACAACGTGGTCACGATCGGTGGCGACGCTCCCGTGCGCGTGCAGTCGATGACGAACACCGACACGGTGGACGCCATCGGCACCGCGATCCAGGTCAAGGAGCTGGCGCGTGCCGGTTCCGAAATCGTGCGCATCACGGTGAACACGCCGGAAGCCGCGGCTGCGGTGCCCGCCCTGCGCGAGCAGCTGGACCGCATGGGCGTGAACGTACCGCTGGTGGGCGACTTCCACTACAACGGCCACACGCTGCTGCGCGATTACCCCGACTGCGCCCAGGCGTTGTCGAAGTACCGCATCAACCCCGGCAACGTGGGGCAGGGCGCCAAGCGCGATACGCAATTCGCGCAGATGATCGAGATGGCCTGCCGCTACGACAAGCCGGTGCGCATCGGCGTGAACTGGGGCAGCCTGGACCAGTCGCTGCTGGCGCGCATCATGGACGAGAACGCCCAGCGTGCCGAGCCGTGGCCGGCGCAGAACGTGATGGTCGAGGCGTTGATCACCTCCGCGATCGAGTCGGCGAAGAAGGCCGAGGAAATCGGGCTTTCGGGCGATCAGATCATCCTGTCGTGCAAGGTCTCGCAGGTGCAGGAACTGATCGCTGTGTATCGCGAGCTGACCAAGCGCTGCGACTACGCATTGCACCTCGGGCTGACCGAGGCGGGCATGGGCAGCAAAGGGATCGTGGCCTCCACCGCCGCGCTGTCGGTGCTGCTGCAGGAAGGCATTGGCGACACCATCCGCATTTCGCTGACGCCGGAACCCGGCGCTGCGCGCGAGAAGGAAGTCTACGTGGGGCAGGAGATCCTGCAGACCATGGGCCTGCGCAACTTCACCCCGATGGTGATTGCCTGCCCGGGCTGTGGCCGTACCACCAGCACCACCTTCCAGGAACTGGCATCCAGCATCCAGAGCTATCTGCGCGAGCAGATGCCGACCTGGAAGACCGCCTACCCCGGCGTGGAAGAAATGGATGTGGCGGTGATGGGCTGCATCGTGAACGGGCCGGGCGAAAGCAAGCATGCCAATATCGGCATCTCGCTGCCGGGCTCGGGCGAATCGCCGGCGGCGCCGGTGTTTGTCGACGGCGTGAAGGTCAAGACGCTGCGCGGCGATCGCATCGCCGAGGAATTCCAGGCGATCGTGGACGATTATGTGCGCACCCACTACGGCAACAAGGCCGGGAGCGCCGGCAATGAGGTGGCAGCCTGAGCCGTTGCGGCCAGGCGCTACAGGGAAAGACAAGACACAATGAACCAACCCGTGAATCCGGCGGCCGCCAGCGATGGCGCCAAGGCTGCCGACAGAAAGGCAGAGAGCAAGAGCAAGGCGGTGAAAGCACTGCAGGGCGTCAAGGGCATGAACGACATGCTGCCCGCCGACGCACCGCTGTGGGAGCATTTCGAGAACGCCTCGCGCGCGATGCTGCGTGCCTACGGCTACCAGCAGGTCCGCACACCCATCGTTGAGCACACGCAGCTGTTCGTGCG